>JALULU010000001.1 GCA_027040585.1 Acidobacteriota bacterium
CTATTTATCTCATATATCATCTTCTCAAAATTTGCCTCAGAAATCTCACCCTCAAAAACAGAATTTTGAACCCACTGGAGATACTTCCTGCAAATCTTTAACATTTTGTTGCATCTTTTTTGATTGACATCATAATAAAGTATTACAAACATCACCACTCCATAACAAAGGGTTTATACTCTTCCTCACCCATCAAATGTTTTTCAAGTTTATAAAGTTCTATCCTGATAAGCCTCCTGTAACTCACCTTCTTTTTCAACTTAGAATAATAGATTGTCTGCTTTAACCTCTCATCAATCTGCTCAAGAAACTTCTTTCTGCCCTTTTCATTTAAAACTATGCCCTTTAAAGCCCTTTCAAAATCCTTCTCACCAATAATTTTTTTATTTAGGCATGAAAAAATTGTCCTATCCCCTATAACCGGTTTAAAAATCTCAGCAACATCCAGATTCAAACTAAATCTCCTGAAATTTGTGGTATGCAAAAATCCAATTCTGGGATCAAGATGTGTTTGATAAATTTCACTTAAAACCTGTGTATAGATCAACGAATTTGAAAAACTTATAAGTGCATTAATACTATCTTTGGGAGGTCTTCTATTTCTTCCCTTAAATGAAAATTCTGGATTGTTTACAATTTCGTTAAAACTTTCATAATAAACTTCCTTTATCTGCCCCTCAAAAGCCATTGCTTTGTCAATTTCCTTCTGCTCAGATACCTTCTCAAGCAATTTCTCTATTTCCACAATCTTACCCTTTAAATTTCTACCCCTTCTCTCATAGTACTTTAAAATCTTAAGTGAATTCTCCCCTGCCCCTTTTATAAACTTTTTGGCAAGCTGAAGCCTTTTTTCCTTATCATTATAAAAACTTGCCTGATTTAAAATCATATAGCCCGAATTGTAATGTTCCCTTGGATAAAATGAACCTGAATAAAAACCATAATAATTGAAATAGTGAAGAACAATTTCCTTCTGAGAAAGAAAATTTAGCACCTTTGCATTTAAATCGAGTTCACCGTAAGCAAAAATCTCCTTTATATTTTCTACTGGCAAAAACTTTTTAGCCCCATCTTCCCTTTCAAAAAATAGGGTATTGTC
>JALULU010000002.1 GCA_027040585.1 Acidobacteriota bacterium
TTTCAAAATTTAGGAAAATATTAAAAAAATATGGTATAGATCCTACAAAAAATAGGATTTCTATGGAAGCACTTTTAAGAAGGATTTTAAAAAATAAAAAATTTCCAAATGTATTTCCACTTGTAGACATAAACAACCTACTATCACTTCATCTCATTTTGCCAGTATGTATGTATAATAAAAAAAGTATAGAACCACCGATTAAACTAAGGATTGGATTAAAGGGAGAAAAGATAAACACCTTAAGGGGGGAATTTGTTCTCGGTAATAAGCCACTCCTTGAAGATAAGAATGGACCATTTGGCACACCATTTATTGATGACAAAAGGGTACTGTTGTCAAAAGAGGACAAAAAAGCCTTTGGAGATATTTATTTACCGTCAGATTGTGACATAAACAAATACATAAAAAATGCTCAAGAGTTAATATCTGAAATTAGTGGTGTTTTAATAAATTTTTTCAGGAGTAAATAAGAAATGTCCTTTTTCTATGATGTGGTTGGAGTTGGTTTAAATGCTGTCGATTTTCTCACTGTGGTTGAAAAATATCCTCCACCAGGTGGAAAATGTGAAATCAAAAGTTTTAATGTACTACCCGGTGGGCAGGTAGCAACAGCAATGATTTGTGTAAAAAAACTTGGAACGGATATGGTCAAATATTTAGGAAAGGTCGGAGACGATTATACAGGAAAGATATCTTACGAAAGTTTAAAAAATAGTGGTGTTGATATAACTGGAGTTAAAATAATTAAGAATTGCAATAACCAGTTTGCAAACATAGTTGTGGACGAAAAAAGTGGAGAAAGAACTATAATGTGGAAAAGGGATAAAAGACTTGCGGTGGAAATTAAAGATTACTCCGTTGATGAAGTATGTTCTGGAAAAATTTTACATTTAGATGGACACGATACTGAATCAGCTATATTTTTTGCGAAAGAAGCAAAGAAAAGAGGGATAGTTGTAACTATTGATATAGATAGAGTCTATGACAACGTCGATAAACTACTTGAAAACATAGATTACATAATCACCTCGGAAAACTTCCCTAAAAACTACTTTAGAGAAGAAATTTTTGAAAAAGCCTTGATTGAACTTAAAAA
>JALULU010000003.1 GCA_027040585.1 Acidobacteriota bacterium
TTGGAAAGTCTCAACCGATGATAGAAATTTTTAAGACAATTGGGCTTGTGGCAAATACTGATACAACAATTTTACTTACAGGGGAAAGTGGTACTGGAAAAGAAGTTATTGCAAGGGCCATACACAGTGCGAGTAAAAGAAAAAGTGGCCAATTTGTTTCAATCAATTGTGGTGCTTTCCCTGATACACTACTTGAAAGTGAACTTTTTGGATACAAGAAAGGGTCTTTTACCGGGGCTTATACCAATAAAATTGGTTTATTTGAAGTTGCAAGTGGCGGCACCCTTTTTTTAGATGAGATTGCTGAGATGTCTACCACAATGCAGGTAAAGCTTTTAAGTGCTATCCAGAATAGAAAAATCAGGAGATTGGGCGATACAGAAGAGATTCCAATTGATATAAGAATAATTGCTGCTACGAATAAAAATTTAGAAAATTTAATTAAGGAAGGAAGATTTAGAGAGGACCTTTATTATAGACTTGCTGTAATTCCAATAAATGTTCCACCGCTAAGAGAACGAAGGGAGGATATTATAGAACTTGCAAACTATTTTTTAAGGTTGTTTAATTTCAAAATAGGCAAAAGTATCAAAGGATTTTCCGAAGAGGCTATGGAAATATTGAAAAGTTATGATTGGCCAGGGAATGTGAGACAGCTTGAAAATTTAATTGAGAGATTGGTTGTCCTTGAGACTGAAAAGGAAATAAGGGGGGATACAGTAAGGAACTTTTTGACCCTTTCTTTAAAGAAGACTAAGGATAAAAAGTTGAATTACTATGATAGATTTGCTTTATCCAACTTAAATCTAAAAGAATTTTTGGAAAATATTGAGAAGGAAATAATATTAGAGGCTTTAAATAGGAATAGGTGGGTGCAAATAGATACTGCAAATTTTTTAAAAATTAGTTACAGAAGTTTAAGACACAGGATGGAAAAATTAAAAATTGGTGACAAAAAATGACATTTATTTGACGAAAAATGTTATTTGAAATTTTTTATTTGATTAAATCAATATTTTATGTTATAAAATAATGGCATTAAGGTTGCTAATTATTATATTTGAAAGATTATTTTAGGAGGTTTTTATGAACAAAAAAGGTTTTTCACTAATTGAGCTTTTGATCGTTATCGTGATCATTGGTATCATCGTAATTATCGCCGTACCAAGCTTGTTAGAATCAAAGAAAACTGCTCAGGCAACTTCAGCAGCAGCAACACTTAGAAACATCGCATCTGCAGAGGTTTCCTACTCTTCAAAATTGACCCACCAGGGGGTTTATGGAGACAATACTAATCTCGTATCTGAAGGTTTTTTAGATACCAGGTTTTCAACTAATCCTGCACATTTTGACGGGTATTCTTTTGAAATTTCAGCAAGTGGGGCACATTTTTCAGCAAAAGCAACTCCAGATTATTCAACTAATCCAACGTTTATTATCGATGACACTATGGTGCTCAAATATTCAAATAATACTCCTGTAGGTCAGTAGTTTGTTTTTTGTCTTGTGAACTTCTTCGGGGGAAACAAATGTTTCCCCCTTTTTTTTCTTGACTTTTCCATTTTAAAAATTTATATTTGCATTTATTTTTGTTTTAGATTGGAGGTGGTTTTTTTGGCCTTTGTAGTAATAAGAGATGATGAGCCTTTTGAAAATGCTTTAAAAAGGTTTAAAAGAAAAGTACAACAGGAAGATATTATAAAAGAAGTTAAAAAACATTCCTTTTATTTAAAGCCAGGTGAAAAACGCAGAATTAAAGAAGCACTGGCGAGAAAAAGACTCAGAAAAAAAATGAGAAATCTTCAAAGAAGATTTAATGGTTAAAATTTTTGAGGAAAGATTTTTTCTTTCCTCTCCCATTTTATAATCATGGACCCAATATCAATTATAAAAAAAAAACAAATTGGCTACCCCTTAAGTGAAGAGGAGA
Source organism: Acidobacteriota bacterium (assembly GCA_027040585.1). Classification (GTDB taxonomy): domain Bacteria; phylum Acidobacteriota; class JAAYUB01; order JAAYUB01; family JAMOQF01; genus JAMOQF01. Next base: position 1,931 of record JALULU010000003.1, read on the forward strand.
TAAATTTTTTTTTAAATTCTTTTATAGAAGATAAAATCCCAGATTATCAGATGTCTGCCCTTTTAATGTCCATCTATTTTGTTGGTATGGATTTTTCAGAAATTTATTATTTAACTGATGTTTTTGTGAATTCTGGGAAAAAGTTGGATTTTACTAAAAATTTTTCTCCTCTAATTGATAAACACAGTACTGGTGGTGTTGGAGATAAGGTATCTCTTATACTTGCGCCACTTGTTTCAAGCTGTGGCGTATATGTTCCAATGTTAAGTGGAAGAGGGCTTGGCCATACTGGTGGGACCTTAGATAAACTTGAATCTATTCGTGGATACAATGTAAATTTAACATTTAGTGAAATGAAAAACATTTTAAGTGAATGTGGTTATTTTATTTCTGGAGCAACTGAAGAAATAGTACCTGCCGATAAAAAAATTTATGAATTAAGAGATGTTACTGCCACTGTTTCATCAATTCCACTGATTGTTTCAAGCATTTTGTCCAAGAAGATTGCAGAGGGTATAAAAAGTCTTGTAATGGATGTTAAATGTGGTTCCGGTTCTTTTATAAAAAATCTTTCTGATGCAAAAAAATTATCAAATTATTTAATTGAAGTATCTAAAAAATTTGGATTAAAAACAGTGTGTGTAATTTCCAATATGGATGCTCCTCTTGGAAAGTATGTTGGGAATTCACTTGAAGTCTTTGAGGCAATTGAAATTTTAAAAGGCAATTTAAAAAATGAAGTATATGAACTTGTATTAAAACTTGGGGCGTATATGTTATTATTGGGAGGGATATCCAGAACTTTTGAAAAGGGTATGAAAAAACTTGAAAATTCCATTTCAAGTGGAAGGGCATTTGATACATTTTTAAAAAATATTAAGGCTCAAGGTGGAGATGTCAATTTAAACATTCAGATATCGTCTGATTTTGTTTTAGTAAAAGCAAAGGAATCAGGATTTTTAAAATATATTGATGCTTCACTTCTTGGGAAAAGTCTTCTCTATTTAGGTGGTGGAAGGTTTAAGAAAGGAGATATAATAGACCATTCAGTTGGAATAGAAGTCCTTAAAAGGGAAGGGGAGGAAGTTAAAACCGGAGATGAGTTATTTAGAGTGTTTTATTCTTCAAAGAGTAATCTTAAAGAAGCACTGGATTTTATCAATAAATCTTTTAAAATAGTAAATTCTTTTGATTTTAAAAATGATCTTATTTTTGAAGTGATGGGAGAATAGATATGCATAGATTTATTGGAATTATAGGATTATTATTTTTGATTGGAGTTGCTTATTTACTTTCAAACAATAGAAAGGCTATAAAATTTAAAGTTATTTTCTGGGGTGTAGGCCTTCAGGTAATTTTTGCATTTTTGGTCTTAAAATTTCCTCCGGGAATTGCTGCCATTGAATGGATAGCTGATAAAATAACTATCTTGATTGGTTATGCTGATAAAGGTTCGGAGTTTATTTTTGGACCATTTGCAGATAAGATTTCCTTTATCCCCGGCTTTTCTGGTTATATTTTTGCCTTTAAAGTACTTCCCATAATTATTTTTATATCTTCATTTTTCTCTGTTATGTACTATCTTGGTATTATGCAGAAAATTGTCTATGTTATGGCAAAACTTATGAAGTGGCTAATGGGAATTAGTGGTGCTGAGGCTCTTGGAGCAGCTGCAAACGTTTTTATGGGACAAACTGAGGCACCTTTAATAATTGCTCCATATATTAAAGAAATGACCTTTTCTGAGCTTTTATGTCTTATGGTAGGTGGAATGGCAACTGTATCAGGTTCGATAATGGGGGCATACATCAGCCTTGGTATAAAGGCAAAATATTTACTTTCTGCAAGTGTTATGGCTGCACCTGCTGCAATAATGATGGCAAAACTGCTTGTGCCTGAAACTGAAAAGCCAAAGACTGCAGGTGAAGTTGTTATGGTTGTTGAAAAGACAGAGGTAAATATTATTGACTCAGCATCAAGAGGAGCATCTCAAGGTGCACAACTTGCTATAAATGTTGCTGCAATGCTTGTGGCTTTTATTGCTTTTATAGCCCTCGCAGATGGTATTTTAGGAGCTGTACTAACTCCAATTTTTCACCATAAGGTTACACTTGATATGATATTTGGATACCTCTTTGCTCCGCTTGCATATATAATGGGGGTACCGACCTGGTCAGAAGCTTTAAAAGTTGGAGCACTTTTTGGAAAAAAATTAATTTTAAATGAATATGTGGCTTATATTGAGCTTGCTAAAATGCTTAAATTACACGTTTTAAGCCCAAAGGCGGAGCTTATATCTACGTATGCCCTTTGCGGTTTTGCAAATATTGCCTCAATTGGAATTCAGATAGGAGGAATTGGCCCACTTGCGCCAAATAAAAAGCATGACATAGCAAGGCTTGGCATAAAGGCTTTAATAGGAGGTTCAATGGCTACCTATATGACAGCGACAATTGCCGGTATATTTTTTGGTTAGGAGGGATTTGATGATTGAAAGGGTAAAAAAATGTGTAAATTATTTAAAAGATAGAAGAATTGTTAGTCCAGATTTAGGCTTGATACTTGGTTCAGGTCTCGGGGATTTTGCTGAAAAACTTGAGGATAAAATTTATGTTTCCTATAAAGATATTCCAGGTTTTCCAGTGTCAACTGCCATTGGGCATGAGGGAAAGTTTGTATTTGGAAAACTTTACGGGAAAAAAATCCTCGCTATGAAAGGGCGGGTTCACTTTTATGAAGGATATCCGATAGAAGATGTTGTTTTACCAGTCAGGACAATGATATATCTTGGAATAAAGTATTTAATACTTACAAATTCTTCAGGTGCTATAAATACTTCTTTAAAACCAGGAGATCTTGTCCTGATAAAGGACCACATAAATTTTATGGGTGTAAATCCTTTAGTGGGTAAAAATTTTGATGATCTTGGTCCAAGATTTCCAGATATGAGTTTTGTCTATGATAAAAGTTTAAGAGAACTGGCTAAAAAAGTTTCAGGTGATGTTGGAGTTGATTTGAGAGAAGGAGTTTACGTTGCAATGAG
>JALULU010000004.1 GCA_027040585.1 Acidobacteriota bacterium
AAAAAATTTGTGAAGGATCATCAATCTTTTCCCATGAAATTTCACTCTTATGTACCAATCCTTCTATGCCTTCTTCAAGTTCCACAAATATACCGTAATCTTCAAAGGATTTTATTTTTCCCTTTACCACAGAAGATTGCCGATACTTTATATCAGCGTATTGCCATGGATCAGGTGTTAATTGTTTATATCCAAGACTTACCTTTTCTTCATTTTCATCGTAGTGGAGCACCATTACATTTATATATTCCCCAACTTTAAAAAAATCACCTGGATGTTTTACTCTCCCCCAGGATATATCAGTTTTATGGAGTAGTCCATCAATACCACCTAAGTCCAAAAAAACTCCGTAATCAGTGATATTTTTTATGTATCCTTTTACAATATTGCCAGGGTAAAGTTCTTCTTTAATGTTTTTATTGAGATTTTCTTCTTTTAGGAATTCCTTTTGAGAAACTATTATATTTCTCTGGGATTCATCTATTTTAATTATTTTAACCTTTATCTCTTTACCAATGGAACTTTTTTGATTTTTTAAAAAGTATGGATCAGATTGAGAACCGGGCAAAAAAGCGGGAATGCCAATATCCACAATGAATCCACCCTTAATTGGCTCTATAATCTTTGCAGAAATAGGTTCGTCATTAGAACTGTAATTTTTTAACTTATCAAAAAATCTTTTCTCAAGTATTTCTTTTCTGGAAAGAATAACATGTTGCTCATCTGAAAAGATAGATTCTATTTTAACTTCAATTTCATTTCCTATTTTTTTTTCCTCTTCCTGTAATTCTTCAAGCGAGAGGATACCCTCTGTTTTATACCCGAGGTCTACAAGACAGTGGTCATCTAAAATATCAATTATGAAACCTTTGACTATACTGCCTTTTTTTAAATATTCACCGGGGTTTGAGAATTCATCGAGGAGTTTGCCAAAATCTTCATTCCCTGTGTTGTCGTTTTTGAAGAAGGGAGAATTACGAAATTCATTTTCCATATACATACCTTAAAGTTAATAATAAAAGTAGTTTATACCTTAAGATGGGAGTTTATGTCAAGGAATAAGTGGTAAAGGTAAAGGTGCCTGGCACGATTTTTTTTATAAATTTTGAACTTTATCTGTCATTCGGTATCTTAAAATATATAGGTTTGGAAAAGGGGAGGAAAATAAAATGAAGAGAATTACCTTATTACTCATTTCAATCTTTTTAATTTCAATTTTTTCGCTTGCTAATATTGATAAGACAACTAATTATGGTTTTTTTGTTACCAAACTAAAAGGAAGTGGTGTAATTAGTGATCCACTAAATGGAAAAAATTTTTTAAAGGAAAATATGCCTGTTCTTAAGGATGACACCATATCTCTGAAAAAAAAATCATATATTGAACTTACTGATTCTTTTGGAAATGTAATTAGAATTGGCGGAGATAAAAGCAAGGTTGAATTTGGAAGGGTTGAAAATAATAGAGTAGAAATGAAACTTGTGAAGGGAAATATATTTGTAAATAAAAACACCAATACTCTTTTTATTATAAAGAGTGGAGATGGATTTATAGTAACAAATGGAGGTGCGAGATTTCTTGTTAGTAAAATAAAAGGTGATACAAATGTCTATTGTTTTGTTGGTCCACTTTTGATAAAAACCAGAAAGGTTGAAAGAAGTTTATATGAGCCAAGGTCTGCACAAATTTTTGGAAATGAAGTTAATATTATCAGAACAGATGAATATAAAACTAATGATCTTTATAAATGGGCTGATTTCAGGGATAGAAAGATAAATAATGCCATAAGCCAGAAGTTTCTTGCCTTTAGAAATGTAAATCCTGTCATTTTATACGAACTTTCCCATTATGGAAATTGGGTGAAACACCCAAAATGGGGATATGTCTGGGTTCCAAATAAAATTCCGTCAGATTGGCATCCATATGCCTATGGAAGGTGGTATAGTGTTGGAAGGGATACAAATCTAACCTGGATTTCTGCTGAACCCTGGGGATTTGTTTACTATTGTGGAAATTGGGCTTTTGATAGTAAATATGGATGGGTGTTAGTACCTTCAAGAATTAATAGACCGCTATTTAATCCTGTAGAGGATGTTTGCTGGTATGTTCAGGGGGATTATATTTACTGGGTGTGGAAAGGTTTTTTTGATAGATATCAATATAACAGAATACCGAAGGATTTCTTTTCAGGAGTTACTGTAAGGGACTTTTTAAAGGGTAAATTTGCAACAAAGAGAAGGGTAAAAAATTCTATAAAAAGGTTGTTAGTTTCAAGGTTCAGAAAACACAATTTAATTACAAATGGTGGGGAGCTTTTTAGAAAAATTTCCAGGACGAGCGATTATAGAAGATATTATAGTAGTGAATTTGGTTATATGATGAGTGGTGGTTTTGGTGGTAGGGGTTTAAGAGTTGGTGGAGGTGCTACAAGAGTCAGGGGATATGTTTTTCATGGTGCTGCAGCTGCAAGTGCTGGAGTTACTCCAAATAAACCCAAAAGAAAATAATTCTAATTTTTGCAAAAAGTTTATGAGTTTTTAGAATTAGATAGATGGATGTTGATACCTTAGGAAACAAATTTAAAATATCTTTGAATAGTTAAATGTTTTTTGCTGAAATTACATCTTTTGTAATCATTGAAATAAAAGTAATCTTTTAGTCTTTCAAGTTGGGTTTTCTAATAAAAGTATTTGAAAGTAAACTAACATATTGTGTTATCATCTACAAAACACGAAAGAAAAGTAATAGAAAAATTGTAAGATGAAATTAGATAAAATAGAGTAAAATGTGAAATTTAGAAAGTTTTAAAGGATATATAAAAATTAATGAGAAAATTTATAGATAAGATTTTTATAAAGCGTGATTCACTTGGAAGCAACCTTGCAGAGAGCTTGCTCTCTTTTTTTAGTAAGGATAAAATTGAAATAGCGGATGATATTGACCTATCAAAATTAGATAAATCTAAATGGAATATCATCTGTGAAAAGTGGGAAGGGGATTTTTTAAAGGATTGTCCCTGTACACCAATTTATAGGGGATGCAATTACAAGGTCTTAAATTTGATCCACAACTGTTACCTTTCATGTAGTTATTGCATTTTACAGAGTTATCTTGGTGGAAAGATAATCAGGTTATTTTCAAATTACAGGGATGTCTTTAATGAACTTGATGATTTTTTAAATAAAAATAGTGATAAATTCTTTAGATTTGGTACAGGTGAGCTTTCAGACAGTTTGTTTTTAGACAGGGTGACAGGTATATCTAAGGAGCTTATGGAATATTTTTCTAAATGTGAAAACAGTGTCCTTGAGTTAAAAAGTAAAACGGTGGATATTGACCATCTTTTAGATGTAAAACACAATGGGAGAACAGTTTTTGCATGGTCTTTAAATCCCCTTTCAATTTCAAAAAGTGAAGAAAAACTTTCACCAGAACCCTATTTGAGAATTAAGGCGGCAAAAAGGGCAATAGATAAAGGTTTTTTTGTTGGATTTCACTTTGACCCTATAATTTACTATGAGGATTGGGAAGATGGATATATAGATATAATATTAAAATTAAAGGAGATGATAGATCCCGAAAAGGTTGTCTGGATAAGTCTTGGGAGTTTGAGATTTATGCCAGATTTAATAGATTTTGTTGCAGAGGAGTATCCAGATAGTAAAATTTTCTATAGTGAATTTATCACAGGCCTTGATGGGAAGATGAGATATTTCCTGCCCCTAAGAAAAAAGATGTATAGATTTATCCATGCCCACCTTAAGGAAATTTTCTCTGATGTACCCATCTATTTTTGCATGGAAAGTGACAATTTGTGGGAGGATATAATCGGCTTTAGACCAAAAAGCGATGAAGAAGTTGGGGATTATGTTTTAGGGAAGATAAGGAGAAAGTTGGGGTAGGGGATTTAGGAAAATTAAAAATCGTGCCAGGCATAAAATTTTTCCTTTGAGAGTTCAAATTAAAAATAGTGGTGCCAGGCATAAGATTTTTCTTGCCAGTGATTCAGACACATACAGGAATGTATGTGCTACAATACTAACATAGGCATTCTTGCCTGTGATTTAACAGAAGAGGAAATAAAAATTGTTGAGGAAAATATGTAGTTTAAAGGATTTTAAGTTTATTTTAATGAGTTATAAAAATTTTCCATAACAAACCCTTTACCCCTCTCCAATCTCCTTAATCCTTTCAACTACCTCTTTTATTAAATAATCTGGGGTTGATGCCCCTGCTGAGATGCCAACAGTTTTGCAGTTTTTAAACCACTCATTCTTTATATCCTTTGCAGATTCTACCTGATATGTCCCTGGATTTAAGCTCTTTGAAATTTCCGTAAGTCTCCTTGTATTTGCACTTGTAAAGGATCCCACAATAATCATCACATCGTTTTCCTGTGGCATTTTTCTTATCTCATCCTGATGGTCCTGGGTTGGTTTACAGATTGTGTTTATAAACCTCAGTTCCCTTGTCTTATCAATTAATCTTACAATGATTTCCCTTACCTTTTCAATGTTTTGGGTGGACTGGACAACAATTCCCATCTTCTTGTATTTTTTGTCTATTTTATCAACATCCGATGGCTTTTCTAAAATTATTGGATTTTTTGCCTGTGCTGAAATTGCCTTAACCTCATCGTGTTCATGATCTCCAATTACAACAACCTGATAATTTTCGCCTTCAAGTTTCCTTGTGATTTTATGTATCTCAAGCACCATGGGACACGTGGCATCAACTATTTTTAAATTTTTCTCTTTAGCTTTTTGATAGATTTCAGGGACTGTGCCGTGTGCCCTTAAAAGTAATACTCCACTTTTAATTTTATCCATTGAATCAACGACCTTAATACCAGCTCTTTTTATCTGCTCCACAACAAATTCATTGTGAACTATATCTCCGAGCATGTAAACTTCACTATTTTTTTCCTCTTTTGCAGTTTTTAAAGCAATCTCAATTGCCCTTT
>JALULU010000005.1 GCA_027040585.1 Acidobacteriota bacterium
CATAAAAGAATTATATATTATGGCAAAAAATTTGACAAACTTAAGGGGAGTAGAGAAATTAATAAATCTATATTCCGTTGAAATAGATTATGGTAGAAATATTTACGATTTTTCAGATATTTCAAAAGTCACATCACTAAAGAAGTTGCTCCTGTATGGATGTAAAAAGTTAAACAAACTTGACGATATTTCAAAGATACCAAATCTTGAATGCTTATGGTTTGACAATTGTGGCATTGTTGAATCGTTGAAACCTATTTCTAAATTAACCTCTTTGAAGTTTATTGCATTTGGGGATACTATTATAAAAGATGGAGACATTGAATGTTTATTTGAATTGAAAATTCTTAAAGGAGCATACTTTAAAAACCGTAAACATTATAATAGTAAATACGATAATTTTGGAAAATACAATTACATGTGTACATAATACAAGTAACAAGCAAACTTAAAAGTGTATATGTATAGGCATATGGGTGACGTTGAATACCCATCTTTTAATTTGAGGGTTAGGTAACAACCAACTACCTATAAAATATTAGTTGTAGGTTAATACCTAAGCCTGCAGAATAATATAAATTTCATAATGGGGAAATATTAACTATGGAAATATTAAAAAAATGTAAAAGATTATCGTGTTTTCTTCTTGCCCCTATTTTAATAGATGGTATTTCAGAAATGTTGTTTCATTTTAGACCCTTTGAAGGTTATTTTATTGATTGGTTGTTGGTAGGAGAAGGTCATCATGCAGGAAATAAAGTTATATTTAATCATACATTTAATGGGGGATTATTGATATTATTATCTATTCTACCATGTGTTGCGAGTTGCTTAAATAAAGATGAAAATAGTTTTAAATACACAATTAAAAAACCTGCAATAAATATTGATTATATTTCTGAAAATGATAAAGGTTGGATAGATGAAATTAAGCAAAGATATAATAACGGAGAGAAGCTTATAGCATATTCATCAAAAGGAGCTTTTAGCGCAAGAGAAAAAGCTATAGTGCTTGGAATATATGAATATTTTGATGATTTTTTAAGTCAAGAAGAATTTAAAATGTTGCGTGAAAGATAGTTCCCATACGAGG
>JALULU010000006.1 GCA_027040585.1 Acidobacteriota bacterium
GCAGTTGCAGTTGTAGTGGAACATGGGGGGCATGGAGGTTCTACTGCCGCGCCAATAGCAAGAGATGTATTATTGGAATTTTTTAGAGAGGAAGGACTCATAAAGTGAGGGAAAGAGATTGGAGAAACTTTGATATTTCAATACCAATAACACTCTTTTTAATGATGATAATTAGTTGGACGGAGATATATTTTTCGACAAAAAATAATTTTGGAAACACCTTTTTAATTAAGCAACTAATCTGGGGATCCATTGGATTTTTACTATTTTTTATTATTCAATTTTTTGACCATTATTATTTAAATTACTCAATTCCTTTTTTATATGGTATGAGTATTTTAGTTTTGATTTCTACACTATTTTTTGGTGTGGAAAAGCATGGAGCTAAGAGCTGGTTTCAGCTGGGATCAATATCAATACAGCCGTCAGAAATTATAAAAATTATTGTAATATTAACGCTTGCAAAATATTTTTCTGAAATAAGTGTGAAATATCTTTCCATATCAAATATATTAATAAGTGGTGTGATACTTTTTTTACCCGTTTTTCTCATAGTATTACAGAGAGATTTGGGGACTGCCCTTACATTGCTTCCAGTTTATTTTTCCTTCTTAGTACTCGGTGGATTAAAGAAAAAAGTAATTGTTATCTCAATTATCTTGAGTATTTTTATAGGTATTGGTGGGTGGCATTTCCTTAAAGATTATCAGAAACAAAGAATTATTGCTGTATTTAATCCTGAAATGGATCCCACGGGAATAAATTATCAAACAATACAATCAGTAGTGGCCATAGGTTCTGGTGGAATGCTTGGAAAGGGACTTGGAAAAGGAAGTCAGGGGGCTATGGGATTTATACCTGAGAGACATACAGATTTTATATTTTCAGTTATAGCTGAGGAAATGGGATTTGTTGGAGGAGCATTTGTTTTACTTTTATATTTTTTCCTGTTTTACAGGAGTTTAATAGACCTTTTTGATTCAACGGATATGTTTAGAATTTATTCAACTGTGGGATTTGTATCCCTATATATGTTTCACCTTTTCGTAAATGTAGGCATGGCACTTGGCTTTTTGCCTGTAATAGGAA
>JALULU010000007.1 GCA_027040585.1 Acidobacteriota bacterium
AAAAAAAGATAAAAAAAAGGATATAAAGCCCTTCCTTAAAAATTTTGAGATTGATACAAAAAATGAAATCCTAAAAATTACTTTACACATATACTTTTCAGGTAAAGGTTCTGTAAATCCCACATTTTTCATTGGAAAAGTAGATGAAAACTTAATTCCATATTTTAACATTAAAAGAAAAGATATAAAATTTGAAACTAATCCATAAAATATTTTAAAATCATACATGAATATTTGAACCAATTTTGACCTGTGTATATCTAATATTTGCTACTCTATTTTGGAGTTCTAAGTATGAAAAAAATAACAATAATATTAATTTTAATTGCACTTTTTTCTTTGCCAATTTTATCCCAGTCTTGGAAAAGTTATCCCTATTATCCACCTGGGTCATCAATTGTTTTTCCAAATGATGAGGCATACCATTTAAAGGGCGATTACTCACCATATATGAACGAATACTGGTATGGCTGGTTTGATTTTTATACTGATTCAGGTAAACATTTCCCTGTAATTTTCTGTGTTTTTAACAGTTTTAGCTACTTTATGAATGTACTTGATACAGACAATCCCAATTTTTACTCCTTTCAAAATGATGCAACTGTTTCATCTTATGACTGCGTAAGTTTTGATCATTTGAGAATAGATACCCCTGAGTTAAAATTGCTTACAAAGACAGATGGGTCTGGAAATTTAATCCCCTTCAAGTACACACTTAATATGCAATTTGACAATGCAAATTTGAACATAGATATAGACACAACAAAAAGACCCCTTATGGATGGCGGTGATGGTTACCTTCCTCTTGGTGAAAATCAATTTGCAAATTACTACTCACTTACTGGACTTAACGGAGAGGGGTATCTTACACTTAACGGAAACACCTATCACGTAAGTGGAAAGGGTTGGATGGAGCACGTTTGGGGAGATTTTTACTGGAACTTTACCTATGAGTGGTGGTGTTTAAAGTTAAGCAACAATGTTGACATATGTTTCTGGACAATATTTGATGAAAATAACAGAATCAACTATGGAAATGAAGGTTTTACACCAATGACCGGGTATATTGACGATAACAATACATTTTTTACCACAAACTTTAAGGTGACAAGGACAAAATATTTTCTTGACAAAAATTCAGATATTGTTGCCTGCTCATGGCACCTCGAATGTGATAATCCCGAAATTTCACTTGATTTAAACGGTTTCGGAAATGTTGATCAGTCAATGGATAGTGGAATATGGGAAGAATATGGAAATGTAAGTGGTAAGTATAACGGTGAGGATGTAAATGGGATTATGGTCTCTGAACACGATCACAACTACGATGAACCAGAGATTGAAATAACTGAACCTTCGGATGGAAATTCTTGCAGTTTACCAATAAAATTAAAATATGAAATTACAAACTGGGATGATGGATATAATCTAAAATACAAGGTGTTAATTTCATATGATGGAAGTAACTACAGGGAGCTTGCAAAGGATTTAGACAAAACCACCTATGGCCTTGTTCCCGATGAGGCAGAAAGTTCCTTCTACGTTAAGGTTGCTGCATATTCAAGCGATGGTGTACTTTATGGTGAAAGTTACCCAATACATCTAAGTACAAATGGAAACACAATCTGCGATTTTAATAACGATGGAGTTGTTGACTCAAGGGATTTAGGGATTTTACTCTCCCATTTTGGTGAAAACTCAGAGACTTACGATTTAAATGGAGATGGGAAAGTTAACGGAGAAGATGTAAATACCTTTAAAAGACTTCTTTATTACAATGCAAAAAAAGAGGTAAAAAACAGTAAAGATTTACTCTTTAATAAAATAATGTAATTGTAAAATGAATCTGGCACATAATTTTTAATTCGCTTCCTGTTTTAAAAATTACAGTAAAGTGTAATTGTTTTTATAAAATTTTTTAAAAAAATGGATTAAGGGCAAAAAAACGAACCTGATAAAAAGTGCCGGACAGAATTTTTTTTTACCAATCTCAGGCATGTAGTATCTATTAAAGTTGTAATAAAAGCCGGTTTCACTATCAAAATACTGCCCCGGGAATCTCAAATTGTTTTCAATTTGATTTACCGTCTCATTTACGTTTCCAAAGGCAAAATAGTCTCCTTGCCAGACTACATTTAGATTCTCATCTACAAGTTTTTGTGGGGTGAATAGGTGATCGTTTATGTAAAAGTATTTATTACCACTTGAATCTTCTTGGTAGAGCGGATCTGTTGACCAGGGGCGATCGGGATTCCATACGTATTTTTTAATCAAATTCATATTTTCATCATATTCCGCAAGTAATCCTTCCTGACCGTAGAAGTAAATAATTTCCTTTTCTAAATTCCCATTTGAGTAAACTTCCTTTTTTACCCTTCCTCCCAATGGATCATATGTGTATTTTGAAACTAAATTGCCGTTTATGGATACTTCTTCAATTCTCTCAAGTGGATTGTAACTTATATCATACCTATTTCCACTTTTTTCATAACTTACAACTGAACCATTCTCATTGTAACTAAGTACTCCCACATTTGTTCCACCATTTCCATAGCCCAAAAGCTCATTTGATGCGTCATAACTAAATGTGTCATACAGATTACTGCTTATTCTATTTCCATTGTAAAAATTTTTACTCACTTTCATTTACTTACATTTTAGTTAAAGGGAAAATAAACTGTCAAGGGAAAATAAATTTTTTACGAAGAAATTGGGGAAGTGCCAGGCAAAAAATCAGTATCCATATTTTTAATTATTTTTAGTAAAATCTGAAGATAATCTCTTTAAAAAGAAAATAAAAATTAAGTCATACAAAACAATTAAACCGATAAAAATCACCCCGTAAAGCTCCCCTACAAAATATTTTACCCTCAAAAAGATCAAAATTCCCTCTAAAAATGTACCAATGAGGATTGGAAATTTTTCCTTTAAAATTCTTTTAAATTCAAAATCTTCCAAAACCCAATATGTCAAAGGGGTTAAATATAGAACAATAAAAATACCTACTTTAAAGTAGAAAAGAATCTGGAAAATCCAGAGGAAAAAAATTAATAGCAGGGTTTTTAAGGAAAAATTTCCAGAGAAAATAGGTATTCCGCTCCAGAAAAGGGGTAAAATGTAAAATAGAAATAAACTAAAGAAAAAGGATTTAATTGCTCTTTTAATTTCCATTTTTTAATAAATATTTTTTTAAGATTTTATCTTTTACAAATACGTAATCCCAGTCCGGAAAGGGCTTATAAATCCTTCCAATTTTAAAGCTTATCTTATCTTTTATGCTGTAAATTAGAATGTCCTTAGGTTCAGCGGCTATTTCATTTGGAGTTAGGTCAAAAAATTCACTTACCTTGACATATACCAGATAGTTTGAGTCGGGAGACCACCTTAAATTGGTGAGAATTTTTCCATCAAGGATAGGATAAAATCTATTTTCAGCTAAATTGTATAAATAGATTTTTGAGCTTTTATTTTGAAATATGAGATATCTTCCATCTGGAGAACCTGAAAGTTTGGAAGTAACTTTTAATTTTAGTGGGATTTGTTTAGTAGTTTTAACTTCTAAATTGTAGATAAAAACCCTATTTCCATTTTTAACATAGGTCACCTTTTCATTTCCCAAAAATGAAAAGAGTTTACAAAATTCAGATATCTTAAATAACTTTTCATTCTCAAAGTCAAATAGAAATAACCCTTCACTTTTTTTTACCTTACCTAAAAAAAGAATTTTCTTACCATCTGGTGAAATCTCGCAGTGTGATGGTCTTAAAAGGATGTCTTTATAGAGCTTTTTTATATTTCCATTTAAATCCATTATACACAAATAACCTTTGGTGTAATCGCCGATGAATTTGTGATTGTATTTTGAGTAGGAGATAATACCCCTGATTTTAACTTCTCTTTCTATGGGGAAAATAAAATACACATTTCCAAATTCTGTATAAATCAACCAGTTATTTTTATCACACTTCTTTTTAAAAACCTTAAAGCAACTCTCTTTAAATTTAGCCTCTCTTACAGTGTGGATTAGCAAGAAAGACCAGATTAGGAAACCTGATAGAAGATAGATAACTATTTTTTTTGGCTTTACTTTCATTTTAAACCATTTAATGAAGTATTATTCCAACCTATTGCACGCCATGATGGCTTATTAACTTTCAAACCACAAATTGTCGTAGACCACTTTACAAATGTATTACAATTAGGGCCACTCCACTTATAGAGAATTTTCCGTATGTTAACCAGTAAAATCGCTCTGTCTAAACATCTAATCAAACCACATTCCACATGCGAATCATAATAAATCTTATCACTCTCACTATTTCCTTTTGCAGGATACCGCCTAACATGCCATGCATAAAGATATCTACCTTTTGGACCAGCGCTAACTGTTTCTTTTCCACCTTCTTTGTTTATAAAAACAATGTAACAGTGAAGAAAAATCCTCCCTATCAAAAGATAGTGTACGGATCTACACCTAACCTGCAATTCACAACATCCAAATGAAAATAATCCCATAAAATCATATTTGTTTATAGGCTCTGAATCTGAATACAAGTACTTGTTAGAAAGCATCCACCCATTTCTTACGTCGCTTCCCTCAGGATCCTCCCTAAAATACCTCCCAATTTCTGGCACGTAGTATCTATTAAAGTTGTAGTAAAATCCTGTTTCAGAGTCAAAGTACTGCCCTGGAAATCTGAGGTTGTTTTCAATTTGATTTACTGTTTCATTTACGTTTCCAAAAGCAAAATAATCCCCCTGCCAAACTGTGTTAAAGTTTTCATCAACCATTTTTTGTGGGGTAAACAGGTGATCGTTTATGTAAAAGTATTTATTGCCACCTGAATCCTCTTGATACAGTGGATCTGTAGACCAGGGGCGAGTGGGTATGGGAATGATATCTTTCCTACTACTTTTTT
>JALULU010000008.1 GCA_027040585.1 Acidobacteriota bacterium
TCAGGTGTTGATAGGAGATTTCAAATTAAGGGAATTAAAAAAGGAATAACTGTTATAGATGATTATGCACATCATCCCTCTGAAATAAAAACAACCTTTGATGCAATTTCAGATATGTCTCCAAATAGAGTTATTGCAGTTTTTCAACCTCATCGTTATTCTCGTGTAAAAGAATTATATGGTGAGTTTGTTAGATCATTTAATTTTCCAGATGTACTAATTTGTATGGATATTTACAGTGCTGGAGAATCTCCTATAAAAGGGATAAGTGGAGAGAGCCTTTTTAAAGAGATAAGCAAAGAAAGAAAAGATAAACACACCTTTTTTGAAAAGGATTTTGAAGCGGTTGTAGAAAGATTAATTGAGCTGTCCAAACCAGGCGACATAATAGTAACCCTTGGCGCAGGTAATGTATATAAAGTAGGGGAAGATTTTTTGGAAAAAATTGAAGAATAAGAGTATGGGAGGAGTAAAAATGTTTGAAAAAAGAGTGGTTTTTAAAGAAGAAAATTCAGATTTATCGGATATTTTAATTGTGCTTACAAAAGTTTTATTTATTTTTTTCATAGTTTCCATTTTTTTGTTTTTGATATGGTTTTCTAAAAATGAAAATAGTTTTACTCTAAAAAAATTTAATGTTTATGGAATAGTAAATTCCAACAAAAATAATGTTTACTCTCTTCTTGAAAAATATAGAGGTAAGAATCTACTTAGACTCAATTTAAAGGAAATTGCAAATAAATTGGAGAAGATGAATTGGTATAAAAATGTTGAATTGTCAGTGGCCTTACCAGATAGTCTGGATATCACTTTACAGGAGAGAAAGCCATTTGCAATAGCGTTAATTGGCAGTAAGCTATTTGTTATTGATAGAGAAGGGGATGTGATTATGCCCTTTACAAATAAGTATAAATACCTATGTAAAATGCCTATGGTTACAGGTCTTTGTAGTTGGGATGATGATTCAACCTTGAAGAAAAAAATAACTTTATTTAAAAATTTCA
This sequence comes from Acidobacteriota bacterium, assembly GCA_027040585.1. Taxonomy (GTDB): domain Bacteria; phylum Acidobacteriota; class JAAYUB01; order JAAYUB01; family JAMOQF01; genus JAMOQF01. The sequence goes on from JALULU010000008.1 coordinate 1,005, forward strand.
TAAATTCAATAGATCAATCTGGAATGGGAAACTACCTTTCCAGAATTTCAGAGGTTAATGTAAATAATTTAGATG
>JALULU010000009.1 GCA_027040585.1 Acidobacteriota bacterium
TCTATTTAGTTGCCCTTATTGTTATTGGCTATATTGGTGAGAAAAAATATTCCGGAAGTTATGAAGATTTTGTATCTGCCGGGAAGTCCCTTGGCTTTTTTGTAACAGCACTAAGTGCTGCTGCAAGCTCTGAAAGTGCATGGGTTATGCTTGGACTATCAGGCCTTGGCTATTCTAAAGGTATTGCTGCTTACTGGGCTGCCATAGGTTGTATTTTTGGCTATCTCATAAACTGGCTTTTTATAATTGTTCCAGTAAGACGAATTTCTGGAAAGTACAACGCATTAACCTTAGCGGATTTTATAGAGTTTAGTTTAGATGACAAAAAGCATATTTTAAGGATTATTGGAAGTGTTGTGGTTGTTTTTTTCATGCTTGTTTACGTTATCTCACAGTTTATTGGAGCAGGGAAAACACTTCACGGTATGGGACTTACAACCTATCAAAATGGTGTTTTAATTGGAAGTATTATCATTGGAGTTTATGTTTTAATGGGGGGGTATGCTGCTGTATGCTGGACAGATGCCCTTCAAGGTGTCCTTATGGCTGGAATTATGATTGGAATTCCAATTTTTGCCCTTTTTAAGGCAGGGGGAGTGTCAAATATTTTACACACTTTAAATCTTCTTGGAATTGATTCCTTTTTTAAATTAAAGGATGCAACCCTTTGGGGAAGTTTGGGGTTTATCTTTGGAAGTCTTGGTATAGGACTTGGTTATCAGGGTATGCCCCACGTTGTTGTTAGGTATATAACCGTTAAAAATGAGAGGGAAGGTAAAATTTCAGGACTTGTTGCAACACTTTGGGGAATATTTGTTCTATTTGGATCAGTTACCCTTGGACTTTCTGGAAGGGTACTTTTTTCAAGTTTAAAGGACCCTGAGCAGGTTTTACCAAAATTTGCATCAATATATCTTCATCCAATACTTGCTGGAATTGTGCTTGCCGCAATAACAGCTGCCATTATGTCAACCGCTGATTCACAGCTTATGTATGCGGCCACATCCCTTGTAAATGACCTCTGGCTTAAAATTACAAAGAAAAGTTTTGAAGAGAGAAAACTTGTCCTTTATACAAGGTTAGTTATAGCCACCTTTACAGTAATTGCAATACTCTTTGCCATTCAGAATGTAAAGGTAATTTATACATTTGTGCTATATGCATGGGGTGCACTTGGTGCTGCTTTTTCACCAATGGTTCTTTCAATAATCTATTTTAAAAAATTTAACAAATGGGGCGCCCTCACAAATTTAATTGTTGGTCCCCTTGTGGTTGTCATCTGGACATCAATTCCACTTTTAAAAAATTCACTCTATGAATTAATACCTGGATTTTTTATCTCTTTGATTTTGGGAATTGTTGTATCAATACTTACAGAAAGAGGATAATCTTTACGTTTTTTAAATTTTTTATGAGATTTAATTTCAGAGACATTTTTTATATTCAGGTCTATTTATCATAATTTTTATTTCCATATAAATTTGACGCTTACTAAAATTTTTTGCCTGTCACCATTTTATTTTTGACTTTTTTTCATTGTTTTTTAAAAAAGTCTTGACTATTTTGCATTGTTTTATAAAATATTCATATGCAAATAGATAGAAAAATTTATAAAGAAAAGATTCTAAAGGATTTAGAAAGAAAAATGGTCTTTTTAGTAGGGCCAAGACAGGTGGGAAAAACATTTTTGTCTAAAGAAATTTTAAAAGAATTTCCCGGGGGCATATATTTAAATTATGACTTTTTCAAACATAGAGAGATTATAAGGGAAATGAGCTGGTTGGAAGAGACTGACCTCATAGTATTTGATGAACTTCACAAAATGGATGGCTGGAAAAATTACATTAAGGGCGTATATGATACAAGGGAGAAAAATTTAAAAATTCTTGTAACTGGAAGTGCAAGGCTTGATGTTATAAGACAAACAGGAGATGCACTTACCGGTAGATACTTTTTACACCATTTGTTACCCTTTACAGTAAGCGAACTTTATCGTGAAAATTTTGAAGTTAAAATGGATGACTTTCTGGAAAAAAGCACCTTTCCCGAACCATTTTTAATGAACAATAAAAATGATGTTTTAAGGTGGAGAAATCAGTATATTGACACTCTTTTAAAAGAGGAAGTTTTTAACATTGGAATCATTGACAAATTAAACAAATTAAAACTCATTTTTGAACTTTTAAGGAGAAAGGTTGGGAGTCCAATTTCTTATAAATCAATTGCGGAAGATGTTCAGGTATCGGTGAATACGGTAAAAAAATATATTTCAATTCTTGAGAATCTATACATAGTTTTTAAAATAACTCCCTTTACAAAAAACATTGCAAGGGCAATATTAAAAGAACCTAAAATCTACTTTTTTGATACAGGGCTTGTTATAGGAAATAAAGGTAAAATTTTTGAAAATTTTGTTGCGCTATCCCTTTTAAAACATATAACAGCGCTTAAAGATTTTTTTGGGAAAAATATTGAGTTAAAATATTTAAGGACAAAGGAAAAGAAGGAAATTGATTTTACTATCGTTGAAAATGAAATTCCTAAACTCTTTATTGAAGTGAAATTAAGTGATGATAATATTTCAAAAAATTTAAAATATTTTTATAAAAAGTATGAGGTCCCTTCAGTTCAGATTGTAAAAGATTTAAAAAATGAATATCAGGTTAAAGATATTAAGGTTTTAAAAGCCAAAAACTTCTTAAAGGACCTCTTTCTTTAATTTCTAATTTTTTGAAATTTAGATTTTTTGCCTGATACATTATCTTAAAACAAGGAGGGGGCAAAGTGCCCCCAGTATGAATTTATTTTGATTCCTCAGATTCTTCTGGATGAAAAAACATCCCTCTACTTTCCTTCACATTAAATGTTCTGCTAAACTTACCACCCTTAGATTTTATTGTTATCTTATACTCTCCAGGTACTACAAATCCACTTTCGCCCTTTAAATCCCATGTTAAAAAATTTATACCCTTAATGTTTCCATATATTTCATCTTGATAGACCACTTTGCCCTTTTTATCCACTATTTTAACTTTAACGTTGCCTCCATCCTTTAGAAAGTAGTAAATCCTTTTCTTAGGTGCGTAATTTGTTCCATAGGTTTCCTCTTCAGATGGCAAATACATATCCTCTATTTCATAGATATAGACAGGCTTATTTAAAGCGTTTTTAACTGTTTCTTCAATTATACCAACATCGGTAGAGTAAACACTTCTCCCATGTGTTCCTATAAAAATTTTTCTATCCATCTTTTGAATTGCAATGTCCTGAACCGGAACACTTATTGGGATGTTGTTGTTAAAGGGAATCCACCTTTTACCCCTATCTAAACTTAACCATATTCCACAGTCTGTCCCAAGGTATAAGATATTTTCATCGTAGGGATCTTCTCTAATTACATTTACGCTTTCAAAGGTTAAATTTGAAGAAATTGATTTAAATGTCTTTCCAAAATCCTCTGAAACGTAGATATAGCTTTTAAAATCGTCATCCCTATATCCTGTAAGTGTCACATAAACCCTACCCTCTTTAAAACGGGAAGCCACAACCCTTGAGACCCATTTTTTGGGGAGTTCTTTACCAATTTGAGTGAAACTGCACCCCCCATCTCTACTTATCCAGATCCTTCCATCATCTGTTCCAACATAGTAAAGGGATGGATTTAAAGGTGATTCAGAAATTGTTGTAATTGTACCAAAAGGTACATCTCCCTGAGGTTCTGGATTGGTTGTTAAGTCATCACTAAATCTAAACCATTTATCGCCCATGTCAAAACTCTTTAAAAATACATTTGCACCGTAGATAAGTGTTAGGGGATTGTATTTTGAAATGAAAAATGGTGTCTGCCAGTTGTATCTAAACCTTTTTTCCTTAATTTCAGCAAGGGGCTTTATGTTTTCATAGCTTTTTTTAGAAAGATCCAGGCGATAGATATTTCCAAACTGATATTCGCAGTAAACTATGTTTCTATTTTTTTGATCTGCACATACATATCCTCCATCTCCGCCAAAAATGGTCTGCCACTTTCCGTCAGGGGTCATCATCATTATTCCATTGTCCTGAAGTCCCCCAAATACCCTGTAGTTTTTACCGCTATCCACAAAGATTGTGTAAAACTGTCCAATTGGTATATTTTTAAAGTCATACCAGTGCGCTCCCCCATCATAGGAGACATCAAGTCCACCGTCATTTCCATCTAAAATGTGTTCTGGATAATCCCTATCAATCCAGAGTGCGTGGTGATCTGGATGTACCTTCCTGTTTGATATAATTTTAAATGTTTTTCCCCCATCAATTGATTTCATAAGGGGGACACCTAAGATGTAAACCTCATCTGGATTTTCTGGGTTTACCCTGATTTGCCCAAAGTAATATCCATAGGTGTTATAAAAGTCCTTAATCTCATCTTTGTTTGTCCTTTTCCAGCTTTTTCCGTAGTCATCTGATCTAAAAATTACAGGACCTGTCACCCTGCTATTTACAAGTTTATTTTCTTCATCGTTTATGTAGTTTGCGAGGTCCTTTGGTGTAATTTCATCACTTTTTATCATTTCCCTGATTTTTTTAACATCATATTTATGAAAAATTCCATTCATTATCAAAAATCTCTTTATTGTCTTATCATCTAATTTTAAAAATTCCTCCTTTGTCATTTTTAGGAGCTTTTCATATGTTAAATTTTTTCCACTTTTCTTTTCAGGTTTTGCCTTTGTCTGCATATCAAAAATTGCATAGACTATATTTGGATGTGAAAAACATATATCAACGCCACCCCTTCCAACATCACTTCCCGTTGGAAGTCCATTTGTGAGTTTTTTCCATGTTTTTCCACCATCTTCAGACTTATAGAGTCCACTACCATTGCCGCTTTCAACAAAATTCCATGCCCTTCTGTCCCTTT
>JALULU010000010.1 GCA_027040585.1 Acidobacteriota bacterium
AAGTTTACAAGGAAAATAGGTAAAGCAATTGAGGATACAGTAAATACTGTTGCAGAGATGACCGGAAAAACCATAGAAGAAATAAAAAGGATGAAAAGGGAAATAGTGGTTTCAGTGAGATTTGACAAAGATACAATGGAAAAAATAAATATGCTTGTGGAATCAGGTATATGTAAAAATAAAAGTGAGGCAGTGGCGTATTTAACTAAAAAAGGAATTGAGGTAAAAGAGGATTTATTTGAATATCTTGAAGATAAGTTAAAAGAGATACGAAAAATCAGAGAAGATTTGAGAAAGTATAAATAGTTGGGGTCAGACCTCAATAGGAAAAATAATAAAAATACTTAATGGCCAAAAATAGTTAGAATAGTTAGGGGTCAGACCTCAATAAAAAAGACATTGAAAAAATGTAGGGGACAAAAAATGTAGGGGATAGACCTCAAATATATTGGCCTCTACGATGTTGTTGAAAACCTGTTGAAAATTAAATTTTTTATATTTGATGGGGGATAAAAACTATTTCAAAAATGTAAGTCATTGATTTTCAATACTTTTGAGTGGTGATTAAAATTTAGGCAATTTTTAAAAAATCTTGAAAAACAATAATAACTGAAAATTTTTAACAAATTTTCAACAGAATTTTTAAAAGAAAATGTGAATTTTTAAATTTCTTTTAAATGGAAATTATTCTGGAGTGGGGTCAGACCTCGACAATATTGACCTTTTAGAATTTGACCTTTTAGTGTGGGGGACAGACCTTTACAGAAAGAAAAAATTATTGGGGTCAGACCTCTAAAATTTTCAACTTCAAAAATTTTCTAAATATTTTTAAGTTTTCTGGAACAAAAAAATAAGAAATTTCGTTTTTATAGTTTAAGACTATTTTTTATTGAGGAAATCTTTATGAAATTAAAATTATTTCCTTTATTTTTTTTTACTTCTTTTTTCTCTTTTTTTTGGTGAGAATATAAAACCCTTTAAAGGAAAAACTTTTAATGTTCCATATGTTACAGTTCCGCCTAAAATAGATGGGAGAATTTCAAAATCAGAGTGGAAAGATGCTTTAATTATAGATAAATTTTATCAAATAGAACCTGGAGATAATGTAACGCCAACTGCTAAGACAATTGCATACATTATGTATGATAGTAAAAATCTATATGTTGCATATAGTTGTTCACTAAAAAATGTGGATAATTTCAGAAAAATTCACATTAAAAGGGATGAAGTTACACTTACAGAATATGTTTTTTTAATGTTGGATACATATTGTAAATATAAAGACACATATTTTATAGCCTTTAATCCCTATGGAGAGGTTGTAGATGGTATAAGAAATGTAAATGGTAATATGGACACATCTCAGGATTTTGAAATTTATTCTAAAGGTAAAATTTATGGTGATAGATATGAGATTGAGGCAAAGATTCCTTTTAAAAATTTTAAATTTAAAAATCATGTGCCCTTTAAATGGGGATTTGGAATAGTTAGATTGTATTATTTAAAGAAGGGAAAGGAACAGGATTTAAATGTAAAAATAGATAGGAATTCCTCAAATATTTTGCAATTTGAAGATTATCTTCTCTTTAATAAAAAGGTGGAGACAAGGAGCTTTTATTTTATACCTGAGATAATTACTTCATATAACAAAAGTGAATATGATTCAAGTTATGATTCTTCATACGATAACTCATATTATAAAGGGAATTTAGGTGGTACGTTTTTTTTACGCCCTGACAGTGAAACAAGGGTGGGTGTTACATTAAATCCCGATTTCTCAGAGGTTGAGGCAGATGACATAAAGTTTGATGTAAATCACAGGTTTCCAATATACTATGAAGAAAAGAGGCCCTTTTTTCTTGAATCAAATGAAAATTTTTCAAATCCAATGTTGAGGCTATTTCACTCAAGGAATATTATAGATCCTGATTTAGGTATAAAGTTTATTAAAGACTGGGGAAATAATACTGTGGCATCTCTTTTTTCCATAGAGAGAAACCAGTTGGGGGATAGATTTGGTTTTAAAAATGTAACAGATGATATTTACTGGTATATTTTAAGGTATAAATACAATCTAAAGGGAAGGTCATATGTTGGAATGTACTCTTTAAACAGAAAATTTAAAAGCAGTAATAATAATGTTTTTGCTTTAGATGGTGTTTATAGAATTTCAAATAAACAGAGGGTAAATTTTATGGGACTTTATTCGAGATACACTAACTCTCCCATGTTTAATTTAAACGAAATAGAAGGAGGTGGATGGGATTTAGAATATCACTACACCAGCAGATATTTTAACTATGATTTTGAGACCTTTGGATTAAGTGATGGTTTTTTAGATGATGCGGGATTTATCTACAGAAATAACTACTGGTATTATAAAAACAATTTTAGATTACACTATCAGGCTGAAAAATCAAATGAGAAGATAAGATATGCTTCTCTAAGCTATAGACACCTCGTGGGTTATGATTTTATGGGACATTTGACAGACAGAATGGATTATGTCGGTTCTTATGTAGATTTTAAAGGTGACTTTAGTCTTTTTTTTGGTGTAAATAATCTTTATGAACTCTTTCTTGAAAATGGGTATAGATATTTACAAAAGTATATTAATCTCGAGTGTGAAAAATTTAAAAAAGTGACTTTTGGAATGGGAATCCAATTTGGAGATGGAGTTTATTACAGTAAAGATTTTCCTCAAAAGGGTAATTATTACTCTATAAATCCCTTTGTTAATGTTTACCTCACTTCAAATCTTACACTTACTTTTAATGGGTTCTATTCCAAAATGGATAGCATATCTTCAGAAAAAAAATTGTACGGATTCTTTGCATCCCAGATAAGTGGGAAATATCAATTTAGTAAAAATACAAATCTAAAGGTCTTATATGAATACACCCATTATAATTATCCACTTTACAGTTACAATTCTGACAACCATTTCCTTCAGGTAATAGAGACCTACAATCCACGGACATATACGGCAATTTATGCAGGTGTTGTACTTGGTAAAAATCACAATTATTATGAGATGCCAGATTGGGACTATGAAAAAAATTATAAAATATTTGTAAAGATTGACTACATGTTTGATATTGACTTTTAAACTTTTTTTTTGATAAATAGTTTGGTAAAATGAATGGCTATTTGAAAATGAGGTATTTCATATGAATATGAAAGATAGAATAATTTCCATATTTACAGCCATAATCCTTGCCATTTTGATGTGTTTGATTATGGCTTGTCAGCTTTCAAATCCACAGAAGCCAACAAAAATTATTGAGGACAAAAGCATGCATAAAAATTTTAATATTGATAAGGCAATTTCCCAGTATTCACCCACAAAAATAAAATATGACTATTCCTATTTAAAGGATAATGAGAAAAAAATAATAAAAATTTTAGTTGATGCATCAAAGGATATAAACGAGATATTTTTACGTCAGGTATTTAGTAAAAACGTTGATATCAGGGCTCAGCTTGAGAAAAAAAGTGATCCATTGCATAAAAAAATTCTCCACTATTTTAATATAAATTTTGGACCCTTTGACAGATTAAATGAAAACAAATGTTTTTATGGAAATTATGTGAAGCCCGCTGGAGCAAATTTCTATCCTGAGGACATGACTAAAGAGGAATTTAACAACTGGATAAAAGCTCATCCTGAGGATGAGGAACAATTTAAAAGTCCTTATACGGTTATAAGAAGAAAAAATGGAAATTTAGTAGCAATTCCCTATAGCGTTGTATATAAAAAATTTATTGATGATATTAGCGATAAATTGAAAGAAGCGGCAAAACTTGCTAAAAATGAAAGTTTAAAATCATATTTAAATCAGAGGGCAGAAGATTTTAAAAGGGATGATTATTACAAAAGTGATTTACTCTGGATGGATGTTAAGGGGACTCCCATTGAGGTTGTTATTGGACCATATGAAGTTTATGAAGATGGACTTTTTGGATATAAAACCTCCTTTGAGGCTTTTATAACAATAAAAGATCCAAAAATGAGTAAAAAACTTGAAAAATATGGAAAGTACCTTGTGGATATGGAAAAAAATCTTCCCATTGAGGATAAGTATAAAAATTTTAACAGGGGTACTTCTTCACCAATAAGTGTTGTAGATGAAGTTTATGTTGCCGGTGATGCAAGGGCAGGGGTTCAGACAAGTGCCTTTAATTTGCCAAATGATGAGAGAGTGAGGGAAGCAAAGGGAAGTAAAAAGGTGCTTTTAAGAAATGTGATGAGGGCGAAATTTGAAAAATCTCTTATTCCCATAGCTGACAGGGTTTTAGATAAAAATATAAGAAAATACCTTGATTTTGACAGTTATTTTAATGAGGTTTTATTCCATGAAATAAGTCACGGACTTGGACCTGGAATTATTGAGATAAATGGTAAAAAAACCACTGTAAATGACCAGTTAAAGGATTTATATCCACCAATTGAAGAATGTAAGGCTGATGTTACAGGTATATGGAATGTGCTTTTTATGAATAAAAAGGGTGAGTTAAATATTGATGAGAAAAAACTTTTCACAACATATCTTGCTGGAATTTTTAGATCAGTTAGATTCGGGATAAATGAAGCTCATGGTAAGGGGATGATAGTTCAGTACAATTATTTAAAGGACAAAGGTTGTATTATTTATGATCCTGCAACAAAGCGTTATAGCGTTGATTTTTCAAAAATGAAAGATGGAATAAAATCAATAACCCATGACATACTGATGCTTGAAGCAAATGGAGATTATAGTGCAGCCAAAAAGTTTTTAGATAAATATGGATATATGCCAGATGAGGTTGAGAACACTTTAAAAACATTAAATGATATACCTGTGGATATTGAGCCAATATTCAAATATAAGGGCAGTTTACTTGGAGAATAGTTTTAAAT
>JALULU010000011.1 GCA_027040585.1 Acidobacteriota bacterium
GATGGAGAAAGTATTTTAAAGTTATCTATATCTTTTTTTTGAATATTTGGCAATCCAGACCCAACTCTCAGTCTCATAATTCTATTCTCATTGAACTTTAAAGATTGATATAAAAAAGTATTGTTTACTTGTATTTCCTGCAAAGTATAGCAATGTCCACCACTCCAAAACTTTTCAGTAATTAAATTTACAAAACCGCATGAATTTCCACCCTCACTAATAGTTATTGTGTTTTCTAAAGTATTAAAATTATTTGTATAACCTGATGGCTCTATTCCCCCATTTATTACAGGAAAAGCACCTTCTTTTGTTAGTGTTGACTTATTAAGTTGTTTTCCTTTATAAATTTTAACTACATCCCCCAACCTAACCTCTTCCCACTCCCCATCAAACCCTTCAAAACGAACTTCCCCACTCAAAAGCTTCTGCTGTAACCCTTTTTTGAGTTTCTCTTTCTCAGCGATGAGTGCTTCTTGTTTGCTGATAGCTTTATCCCAAGTGGTGAGGATTTGGGCTATTTTTTGTTGCTCTTTTATGGGTGGCTTTTTAACTAAAATTTTTGAAATAGTATCTTTGTTTAGTTTTGGTTGAGCGGTACCAGTGTTGTACTTTTCATAATTTAGTGATTCCAAATATTCACAAAGAAAATAGTTATTCATAGTGTCCTTTGATTTAAATACATGAGCATGATTATTTACCCAATACTTACCCTTTGCTAAAAAAACTAACCTAGTACTTCTATCAACAATATTAGCTCCATCTTCACCAAGTAAAATTAATTCTTCATCAAAAATATAATCATTTATATAATCAATAATTCCTGATGCCCCATAATATGGGAATTTTCCTTTTATCATTTGTCTATCATTACTTTTTATAGGTTTTCTTTTATGATCTAAAAAATCGACAACATCCCCCAACCTCACAAGCTCCCACTCCTCAGGAATCACTCCAACTTTGGTCTGTTTATATCCATTCGGTACATTGACACTCATCACTTCTTCTCCAGCTTTTCAACCATCTTGTCAAAGTCCGAAACATAGGTACTATTTTCTTGTTCTCTATACTTTT
>JALULU010000012.1 GCA_027040585.1 Acidobacteriota bacterium
GTTATAACATAGTTTGAATCTTTTTTAATTTTAGAAGCATCTATTTCTGAGATAATCTTACATGAAATTATTTCTGTTTCATTTGTGTTTGTAAGTTCTATTTTTATTGGTGAAGGACAAAAACCATTATTTAGATTTGTTAAATAAATTTTGATGTTGTTATCGTTGTAGTTATTTTTATTATAAGAGAATATTACATAATTTATTTTAAACCTATAACCTAATTTATTTCTTTCCAACTTAAAAAAGTTTCCTCCTAAAGAATTTTTCGCGGAAACTAATCCAAATTGAGTTACATTCTGAAGAGAAGGATAGTTAAGTTGACAAAAATTTATATGTAATGAATCAAACTCTTCAGAAGTTAAAGGATGATTTATGTCAGACCATTCTAAAAATATCCCTTTCCCTTCAATTTTACTGTAATAATCCAATTGATTGTAAAAATCATTATAGTTTTTTTCTTCATTTGGATTGTTTTTGAAATGAATTCTGGTGTTATCTCTTTTTAAGAAAAAACCCTCAGTATAAGATATATCAAACATATCTTCTGACATTAAGGGATCACCTTCTTCTTCAACCCAGTTAGGATTACACACAAAGAAAGGAATAACTTTTTCATACTCAGTCATATTTTTAAATTCGTCGAAAAGTTCTCTAATACTGTCTAGAAATGTGTACCAAGTGAGATTTTCTTCATCTTTTGCTTTTTCATATATAGCTAAGTGGTTTTCCCCCCATAATCCCATAAATCCAGCTTCAATACCGGTGATGCAATCTTTAAAATTATTTATATACTCTTTTATTTTATCATTCATGCATTCTACTATTTCAATGGCGTTTGGATTCCAATATCTTATTTCTATAGCATTCTTCCCACAACAAGAATATGCAATATTATCAGGATTGTTTTGGGCATCACACCCATTGTAATCGTAATTATATTCATATAAAATGCTATCTCCATAGATTTGTATTAGTTCAGGAACGCAACAGGTACTACATATAGGGTAATCGATATCAGAATTATCACAAGTATTAGCAAACATTAAACAAATAAATACTTTAATCTTATTATTATAGTCATTTTGAGTTTGATTGAAGTCTTTTATTTTTGTAAGAAAATAAGAAATTTTGTTATAATTTTGATCCCAAAACCTCCATGTAAAACGCAAATATAAATGGTTGCACCCGTTATTAGATAAAATATTTAAAATATTTCGTAATTTATATTCTGAGAAGTTATGATTGTAAATGTTTTCAATATCTTCCTTTGAAACATAAGCTACCCATCCCATATATGGAGCCTTGATAATTGGGGCATTTGAGTCATTACTTATATAGTTAGGATAAAAAATTTTTCTTAAATAACGCTGAAAACTGTGAGGTTTATCCCATGGATTAGGTTGAATACCTTGCCCCAAAATGCATACACTAAAAACAAAAATTAACATAAATAAGACATATTTTCTCATGAAATACCTCCAAAATTTATTGAATGTGATAAAAAAGATGTATATTTACATTAAAGTGAATTTATTGTCAAGATTTTATGATAAATTTTTTAAATATCGGGATGATTAGAAAAATGGTAATATATCGGTAAATAAGGAAAAAGGGAAAAACGTAATGAAAAACCGAAATGGGGCGAAATGGGGTCAGAGCTGTATGAATTGAATGAATTTTTATTTATATGTTTACTTTTTTTAAAGATTGGTTGTAAAATTCATCTTTAAAATTGTTTTTGGGGGAGAGATGATGCCACTTAGCAAAGTTGAAGAGGCAATAGAAGATATTAAAAAGGGAAAAATGATAATTGTAATAGATGATGAAGATAGAGAAAATGAAGGGGATTTGACAATGGCTGCTGAGAAAATAACCCCAGAGGCAATAAACTTTATGGCAAAACATGGTAGGGGATTAATCTGCTTACCAATGACCCCAGAAAGACTTGAAGAACTTCAAATTCCCATGATGGTAGCTGATAATACCTCAACATTTGAGACAGCATTCACTGTTTCAATTGAAGCCAAAAAAAATGTAACAACAGGAATTTCTGCAAAGGACAGGGCAACAACTGTTTTAACAGCCATTGACCCTAAAACAAGGCCAGAAGATTTAGCAAGGCCTGGACACATTTTTCCACTGAGGGCAAGGAAAGGTGGAGTTCTTGAAAGGGCAGGTCAAACTGAAGCAGCTGTTGACCTTGCAAGAATAGCGGGGCTTTATCCAGCAGGTGTAATCTGTGAAATAATGAAAGACGATGGTACAATGGCAAGATTGCCAGATCTTGAAAAATTCGCAGAGAAGTTCAATTTAAAAATTATAAGCATTGCTGACTTAATTGAGTACAGACTTAAAACTGAAAAATTTGTAAGGGAAATTGCCAAAAGTGACTTTCCAACTGAATATGGAAAATTTAAAGCAATTGTCTTTGAAAATACTTTAACAAAAAGGACACACTTAGTTTTAAAAGTTGGGGAAATAAGGGAAGATGAACCTGTATACGTCAGGGTACACACTCAAAGTGTTCCTGGAGATGTGTTTTCATCACTATATAATCCTTCTGGAAAATGGCTAAAAAAATGTATGGAGTTTATACAGAAGAAAGGAAAAGGAATAATTCTCTATTTAAGGCTTGAGCCTGATGAAAAAAGGCTGCTAACTGAAATAAAAACATATGCTGAGATAAACAAAAATGGTGGAACTTTTTCATTTCCAGATAAAATGTTTGAAAAGGAAGATAGAAAAGACTACGGTATTGGAGCGCAAATTCTATCTTCTATTGGTGCAAAGAAACTTATTCTTCTCACAAATCACCCAAGAAAATATTCCTCTTTGAAAGGTTACGGAATTGAAATAGTAAAGCAAATGAAGATTGATGAGTTATAACTTGTATTCCTCAATTTTTTTAAAGAAGTAAAAATCTGTAAATCCAGCAATGTAGTAAATTATCACCCTGTGCTTCAGTTTTTCGTTTTTTTCAATCATTTTGATATATCTTTCAGGAAGTTTTTCCACATTTTTAAAATAAAATTCAAAAAGCTTCTTTATGTAATCTCTGTATTTATTCCTACTTTCAATGATTTTTGGGTGCTTATAATAATTTTTCATTAAAAAGGCTTTAAGCTTATAAATCCATTTTTCCTCATCTTCAGAATAATCTGCCAATCTACACGGAGCACTTCTTATATCTTCAACAGTTTTAATCCCATACTCCTCACAATTTCTTAATGTGGTTTTAACTAAATCCATAACAGATTCACTCATGAGTCTTCTTAGTGTTTCGTTAAAGAGTAGTTTTAGAGAGGCTTTTGGAAACTTTTCTTCCATTTTTTTAAACAAAAGGCGAAATCTATCAAGACTTTCAATAATGTTATCAAGAGAAATCAATTTGAGTTCATATCCATCGTCAAGGTCTGAATAGGAATAACAGATCTCATCACAAAAATCTACTAACTGAGCCTCAAGGGTGGGATTAAGGGAAAAGTCAAATTCCTCGTCAAATTCAGGATATTTTCTCTTTGAAGAGTGCTTTATAATCCCTTCTCTTACCTCAAAGGAGAGGTTAAGACCGGGGAATCTTACATACTTTTGTTCAAACTCATCCACAATGTAAAGGGTATGTCTATTGTGCTCAAAACTGTCTCCAAAATTTTTACTTATTTCATCTAAGACATCTTCACCACAATGTCCCAGAGGAGGATGTCCAAGGTCATGGGAAAGCCCAATAGCAGATGCCAGATCCTCATTAATATCTATTTTTCTCGCAACATCTCTACAGAGAGTAGCAACCTCAATACTGTGAGTAAGCCTTGTTCTGTGGTGGTCAGATTTCCTGCCAGTCACTACCTGTGTTTTTCCGGATAACCTCTTAAAAGCTCTTGAGTGAACTATTCTATCTATATCTCTTTCATAAAGTTTTCTATAATGAATTGTTTCTTCAGAATATTTTCTCCCCTTGCTTTTTTTTTCTCTCATTGCATAGGGTTTCAATGTCTTAACCTCGACAAAAAATATAAAATTAAAGTTAAAATAATGCTAATTAAAATTGAAGTACCAAGGGGAAAATAAAATGTAAAATTTCCTTTCTTATAGTAAATATCAAGGGGCATCTTAAATCCACCAGAAAATTTAGACAAAAATAGGAAAACTCCACCAAATAGGATTAAAATAAAACCCATAAAAAGTAAAATCTTTCCAAAGCTATCATATAACCCATGCATCTTATTTTCACCTTAAAAACTTTACATATCTATAAGCATCTTCATTTATATAATAATTTTCCTCCACACAAACCCTTTTATACCCCATTTTTTCATAAAATAAAATAGCAATTTTATTACTAATTTTTACGTGTAATTCAACTCTTGAAAGCCCAAGTTTTTTTGACCCCTCCTCACAAAACTGAATAAGTTTTTTCCCATATCCTTTCATCCTAAACTCCGGGAGGACAGCAATAGAGGCTATATAAAGGCAATCTTCAAATTTTAGCAAAACAAGTGAACCTATAACTTTATTCTCTTCACATTCTAAAAATACCTCAGAATATGGAGATAATATATACTCTAAGTATATATCTCTTGAAAACCTTTCTAAAGGCGTAAAGCAAGATTCTTCTATCTTAATTAAAACAGATAAATCTTTAATATCAGCTCTTTTGATCAACAAAAATTAAAATATTCCTTAAGCCTTTAATTGACTATTAACCTCAGCCACTGCTCTTAAATAAATTCCAAAAGCGATAAAAGAAGTAAATATTACACCTATTCCACAAAGTATTATTCCAAGGGAAGCAAAAATACTTGAAGCAATTAAAATAAGAAACAACATCAAAAACTCTTTCAAATTTGATTTAACCAATCCAA
>JALULU010000013.1 GCA_027040585.1 Acidobacteriota bacterium
GAGTTGTATCTCCATCTTTTTTACTTAGAAAAATGAGATATGCCATATTTATAATTTTTGTGATCGCTGCGGTTTTTTCCCCCACGGTGGATGTGGTAAATCTCTTTATCTTTGCAATGCCAATGGTTTTTCTATATGTGATAAGTGTCTTTCTCTCATATTTTTTCTATAGAAAAAGGGAAGAATGAAGGTCGTAAAGAAACCGAAGATAGTAGCAATAGATTTAGATGGTACTTTACTTAGTTCCAGTTATTATATTTCAAAAGAAAATTTAAATACCTTAATGGAAGTTTCAAATATGGGGATAAAAATAATTCCTGCCACAGGAAGAAGATTTTCCTCTGCCATAAGGTTTTTAGAGCAAATTCCCTGCGATTCCCTTATAATTTTACAAAATGGTGCAGTTATAGTTGATAAAAAAAGCAGGGAGATATTTTTTTATTCAATAATTGAAAAAGATCTATTTGGTGAACTATATGAGTTTAATATTAGAAATAACCACTATCCCATTTACATTTCTTCTCCCTATTTTGGAAGTAAACTTTATCTGAGAAATAGGTTGTTTAAATATAAAATGTTAGAGGTTTATCTTTTAAAGCAAAAGGAGGATGTTGAAGTAATTGGCAACGGAAATGATTTAAAGGGAATTGAAATATCCCAGATAATGTATTTTGGAAATGTAAATGAGATGAGAAAATTATTTAAGGATTTAAAAACAAAATTTGGCAATTACCTTTCAATTACCATAACTGAATATAAAAAAAGAAACCTTTCAATTTTAGATGTAATGAGATATGGAATTTCAAAAGGGAGCGGGCTTGAGATGATAGCAAGATATTTTGGTGTAAAAATGAATAGAATATGGGCTATAGGGGACAACATAAATGATATTGAGATGTTTAAAGTGGCAGGGTTTTCCATGGCGATGAAAAATGGATGTGACAAAGTTAAAAAAAATGCATCTGTAATTATTCCAGGGAACGATAAGAATGGAGTTTCAAAGGGATTAAAAAAATTTTTATTTGGAGGTGGTTAAGATGTCTGAGGTGATAATTCCATGTGTTTC
>JALULU010000014.1 GCA_027040585.1 Acidobacteriota bacterium
ATAAATATTATGACTACGAGGCACTTGGAAAGGCTTTAAATAAACTTTGTAAATTACATCCTGATATTTCAAAACTTGAGGTTATTGGGAAATCTTCACAGGGGAGAAATTTATATCTGGTAAAAATATTTAATCCAAAAACCGGGAATGAATTTGACAAAACAGCACTCTATATTGAGGGGAATATCCACGGGAATGAAATTCAGGCTACTGAAGTTGCACTCTATACAATTGATTATTTGTTGACCAATTACCATAAGAATAAGGAGATAAAAAATTTAATTGACAAGTATGTTTTTTACATCCTGCCATCTTTTAACATAGATGGAAGGGAAAATTTTATGCACAATTTAAATACCAGAAATAGTTCCCGTTCGGCAATGGTTAAAATTGATGACGATGGGGATGGGCGTGTGGATGAGGATGGCTATGAGGATTTAGATGGTGATGGTGAGATCCTTACAATGATAAAAAAGGTAAAATATGGGAATTATGTTAAAGACAAAAAGGACCCGAGGATTTTAAGACGTGTGAAACCTGGTGAGATTGGAAATTATATAATACTTGGTTCTGAAGGTATTGATAACGACGGTGATGGAGAGGTAAATGAAGACCCAATTGGTTATCTTGATATGAACAGGAATTTTGGTTATAACTGGAAGCCATCATACATTCAAATGGGTGCTGGAAAATATCCCTTTTGCACAAGTGAACTAAGGGCAGTGGGTAATTTCTTAATGGCTCACCCCAATATTTTGGTATTTGAAGATTTACACAACTATGGTGGGATGTTACTTAGGGGACCTGACGCAAAGACATCTCCGCCATTTTCTCCAATTGATAAAAAAGTTTACGATTTTCTTGGAAAAGAAGGTATGAAAATTATTCCAGGTTATAAGTATCTTGTATCGTATAGAGACTTATATAACGTCTATGGCGGTTCAACAGATTTTGCCTGCTATCTGTTAGGTGAATATTCTTTTACTGTGGAACTTTACACACTTCAGAGGGATTTTAATAAAGATGGAAAGGTTACAGATGATGAGAGAATGAAGTGGAATGATG
>JALULU010000015.1 GCA_027040585.1 Acidobacteriota bacterium
AATTAGGGCTTTTATGAAACCCTTTCACTCCTAAAGACAAAAATAAAAATCTTTATACCAATATTTATTAATCTGTCAATATTATAAGCTATAATTCTTGTCATAATCTCGAATTTTTGCAACAAATCCAATCTTGATTTAACCCTTGAACCGAATTTTCTTTTGAACATACTGTTTAGCGTCTCAATTTTATTTCTTTGAAGATACCTTCCATAGTCAAAAACAGTAAAAGTTTTCTTGCGATAATATCCTTTTCTTCGGTGTTTGGGAACATCTTGATTTTTTTGGAAAATCAAGGGATAAGCTCCGACTTCTTCAAAAGAGATTTTAAATATCTTTTCATCGTCGAAACCTCTGTCTGCGTATAAAACATCAGGTTTGTAATGTTTGGATAATTTTTTTAATAGGGGTTTTGCGTCTATTGTGTCATGCCGGGTTTTTTTGCGTTGTTTAGCAACCAAAATAATGTATCTTTCTATGTCCGCAATAAGCATTAGTTTCATAAAAGGTCTTTTTTTATAAGGTATGCCAGTTCTTTTGCAATAATGGCTGCTTGCATTGTCTAAGGTTATGCCTGTTGCATCCATAGCGACTTCTTTGGGTTTAGGAATTATTTCTTTGAAAGCTAAAAGCAATTTATCCAAGATTTTGCGAGGCAGACGCTTCGCAAATTTTATTAAGGTTGTATAATGAGGAATTTTTCTGGAAAATCCCAAATAATGCCTTAACTCTTTATTGTTCGCTAAATCTGTCAATAGCTCTTCATAAGTGTATTTCTTATATTGTTTATATATAAGCAAAAACAAGTGCTGGAATTGACTGTAAATCTTGTTGGAGAATTTGGAAGAATGCAATGGCAGTTGAGCAATTCTGAACAATTTATAGCAAAAATCCGCAACCTTTTTATATTTGTCCGGTATTACTTTCATTCTATCACCTCGTCTATAGAATGGGGATAAATCTCATTTTATAGACGAGAACTATTTAATATATTTTTCTGTTCGGCAAGCAGGGTTTCATAAAAGCCGTTTTCGTTTGTTTTATATAGGATTTATAAAGGG
>JALULU010000016.1 GCA_027040585.1 Acidobacteriota bacterium
CTTCAAAGGGAAATTTTGTGGCTATAATTTTTATTTTTGTGCCCACAGGTATTTTTCTTGAAATTTTTACGCATGCACCATTTATGCTAACATTTTCAGTTTCAGTTTCCTCAATAAAATGGTTTCCATTTACATCTAAGGCCTCTATCTTTAGGGGAACCTTTATTGCAACTCTTGATTCAATTCTTCTATTTTTATCATATTCCATAATGCTCCTCTTTAATAAACGCCCTTTTTCTTTCTGTAATCTTCACCCTTTATAACGACCTCCTTACATTTTCCAAGTATTCTCGATACCAGCCTTTCTGATATTCTTTCTTCTAAGAAATGGGCGTTTGATTTTGAAATATATGCAACGGAATCAAGCTTTTCATTTGTCAATTTTTTTTGAGACTTTTCTTTTCTTAAGGGATAGTTTGTAGTAAAAATCATTGATATACCTTCACTAAAACAATAATTAATTATATCATACATTTTGTTAAAAACAAATTCAGAAGGAGTAGCCGCTCCAAGTTCGTCAATAACTACTATATGACTTTTTTTTATTTTTTCAAAAACTTTGGGTTCACTAAAGTGTGGTTGATTGCCACCATAGCTTTGTTTTATCTTTTCTATGAGATGTATAAAGTTTAAAAAATATCCTCTATAACCTGATTTTATAAGCTCGTTTAGTATTGCAGTTGCCAGATGTGTTTTTCCTACACCAATGTTACCAGTGAATAAAAGGCCTCTATCAGTGTTGCCATTTTTAAATTCTTCCACAAATTTTCTTGAAATTTGAAGCGCTCTTCCAAGATAATCATTTAGTGGTCTATATGCATCTAAACTTTTATTTTTGAAAGCAGATGGTATTTCAGCAAATTCAAATCTTTTATTTAAAAGAAATTCTCTATAACATTCGCATCTCTTAACACCATTTTCAGTTTCAATCCAGAATGTCCCACCACATATGGGACAACTCTTTTTTTCTTCATCCATTGAATATATTCCTATTATTAAGTAAAATTATATTTAGCTTTTAAGGAGATATTATATGAGATTTTTTATTCTTTCTCT
>JALULU010000017.1 GCA_027040585.1 Acidobacteriota bacterium
CATAGTAACCAAAAACAGTAGCTTTATTCTCTTGTTCGGCATGTTTAACACTTTTAGCCAAAAGCTCAGTAAGTCCATGACCATAAAATATATTATCTCCCAGCACTAAACAGACATCATCAGAGCCAATAAACTCTTCACCCAAAATAAATGCTTGTGCTAAGCCATCAGGACTAGGCTGAACAATATAGCTAAACTTCATACCTATATCAGAACCATCACCTAAAAGCTCTTGAAATCTTGGAAGGTCTTTTGGTGTTGAGATGATAAGAACTTCTCTTATCCCTGCTAACATTAAAACTGATAGTGGGTAGTATATCATCGGTTTATCGTAGATTGGCATGAGTTGTTTACTTACACCTTTTGTTAAAGGGTAGAGTCTTGTTCCACTTCCTCCAGCTAAAATAATTCCCTTCATAATATATCTCCTTTTAATTTAAAATTCATAATTAAACATTCAAAATTACAAATCCCTCCTGCTAGTATTATGCCTTTCATTATATAATTTTACTTTTAATTCAAATTTTATAAACTCTTTCTACTGGTAAATCTGTTGTATATTCTATTTAACTTTTTGTGTAAGTAGTTTCTCCAACTCTTTAGACATTTTAGGAAAATCATCATACATTTTATCAAATCGTATAACTTTTTCAGGTTTCAAAACTGCCAACACTGTCAACCATATAAGTTTAAAGTAAAGCCCTATATTTTGATGTTTAACATACCATGTTTCACACTTTCCTTTGTATGGTGAGATAATATGGTCATATATGTATTCTCTCTCTTTCATATCATCTACTGCAAGCAAACTCTCTTCATCTCTAAAAACTATAGAACCTACTCCAGATAGTCCGGGTCTAACTTTTTTAATATTTTCTTGATCTTCTTTGTCAAAAACTACAAAACATCTTGTATCTTGTGGACGAGGTCCTATAACACTCATATCGCCTTTAAATATATTTATAAGTTGTGGAAGCTCATTTATCTTTGTTTTTCTTAGAAACTTACCAAAAGGTAGTACCCTTGGGTCGTCTTTTGTAGTGATAGTCCCTGTGCCAATATTTGGGCTATCTTTAAGCATCGTAGCAAACTTTAAAAGTCCAAACATTTTACCATCTCTTCCTACTCTTTGTTGTATGAAAAATATTTCACCCTCTCCAGTAAATTTTAAAATCACAACTACAGGTATCAAGAGTGGAGACAAAACGAGTAAAGCACCTCCAGAAAATATAATATCAAAAAATCTCTGCATCATTACATCCTTTGGTCTAAATATTTACCAGTTTCTTTATGATTAAAGTTTGGTATCATATAATTAAAAAGTTTTACTAAATCTACCTTTTCCCACTCTCCTTGCTCTCTCAACTTAGTAATAGTATCAGTAAAATGCTCTAACTTTTCATTATCAAACAAGGCATCATTCTTAATAACTCCCAAATTTTCAAATCTATCCCAATCTATCTCTTCATCACCTGTGTAAAACTCTTCAAAATCTTTTTCTCCTGTTGTATCGCTATTAAAAAAGTAAACAGGCCATTTGCCTTGTTCAGGCAAAGTTTTTATAAGCTCTCTTGCTTCATCTTCACTTTCACACTCATATGGTTCATAGCCTAAATTATTTAAATATTTCACAGCAATATCCGCAAAAGTAATCAAGTGTAACTTATCACTGAGCTTTGGGAAAAATATATCTCTGTTTTCACCAAAAATAGTACTCATTAAACACAGCTCTCCACTCTCTTTAGGAGTTACAAAGTACCTTCTTATATCTTTTGGTGCAGATATAGGTTGTCTTTTTTCTATCCGTCTGTTAAATCCATGGAGTAAACTACCATCGCTAAAAGCAACATTTGCAAATCTCGCAGTAGAAATTGGCATCTCCAAACTTCTTCGCATCAAAAAGTACTCCATTATCCTCTTAGAAGCCCCCATCATATTTACAGGATTAGCTGCTTTATCTGTACTGACACAAAAGTATTTTTTCACCCCCTTTTTAATTGACTGAGAAATAGTTTTATCAGTATTAAAAATATTCACATCAATCATTCTCATCAAAGTATATGGGTCTTTTTCGCTTCTAACATGCTTTAATGCTGATAAATTTAAAACATAGTCATACTCTCCATCAGCCTTTATAAAAGCATCGTAAATATCACTGCCAATATCCAAAGCAAAAGTTTTAAACTCTCCATCTATATACCCAAGCGAACTTCTTATATCTCGCACAAGTTCAACCATATTGTTTTCTGATATATCAACAACATGCAACTTTTTAGGATTTCTTTTAAAAATCTCTTTAACAAGCGCACTACCTATACTACCAGCACCACCTACTACTAAAAACTTAGAATTACTTACTATCTCTTCTAACTCTTTACCATGTTTTGCAATATCATCCTCAAAAAGCTCACTGTCTCTTCCTATCAAACTTAACATATTCATTTTAACAACTCCTTTAATTCTTTTGGTGGTTTAGGTAATGTAGTATAATATTTATACACATTGAATTTATCTGTAAACAGAACTACAATAATTGTAATAAAAATTAGTTCAAAGTACAACTTTAAATTTTTATTTACAACATACCATTTTTCCAACTCACCCTTATATGGTGTAATAATCTTTAAATCAAACTCTACAGGATTATCAATTTTTTCAAAAATTGCTTCTTCGTGTCTAAATATTATAGAACCAATCCCTGATAAACCAGGTGGGATTGGTGATATAATCTTTTGGTTATTTACACCAAATGCATTATAATACTTGAGTGTTTGTGGACGCCATCCAATAACACTTAAATCACCTTTTAAGATATTAATAAGCTGAGGGAGTTCATTTATTTTTGTTTTTCTTAAAAATTTTCCCAAGGGTAATACCCTTGAATCATTCGGTAGTGTTATTTCTCCTGGACCAATATTATGGCTATTTTTTAGCATCGTAGCAAATTTTATCAGTTTAAACGGCCTTCCTTTTTTACCTATCCTCTCCTGAAAATAAAAAACTTCTCCCTCTCCCGTGAATTTTAAAATAACTACTATAGGGATCAATAAAGGAGAAAAAACTATTAATGCCAAAGAAGAAAATAAAATATCAAAAAATCTGATTAATTTATCCTGCATTTTTTTCCTTTATCTCTTTTACTACATCATAAATCTCTTCTTTAGTAACTTCCTTATTGTGTTCAAAAAATTCTTTTGATTTTTCTTTCAGTAGTTTTTCATAATCTCTTATTTTTTGAAGTTCATTGACAAAAACTTTTTCAAACTCTTGCAAATCATCAAAATCTTTATAATTACAAAAGCTACGAGCTAAAATCACTCCAGTAGAATCCACTCTATAATGTTCTGTTAAAATATGCTCTGCCGGTGGCACCAAATGACCGATCCTTGCCATACCTCCAAATCCAAAAGGGATATTTTTTTGTTTTATCTTTTCAGCCAACTTATCTATATAGCCTTCTGCTAAAAATTCAAACATAAAAGTTGTTTTTCTTTCTATGTGTATATCATTAAGACCTATATGAATATAATTGATACCATTAACATTTAAAATCTCGTCAATGCTATTCACTGCATCCATCGTTTCAACCAACAAACAAGTTTTTGCCTTCCTTTCAACCATTGAGATAAACTTTTCAACCTCTTCTTTAGTTTTAAAGAAAGGAAGCATAACTATATCTGCACCGGCATCTACGACCTGTTCTATCTCTTTTTTACTCCACTCTCCTATAGGGTTAATTCTGACTAACAATTCAGATTTTTCAATGGCATTTCTCATATTTTTTACATCATTTATAGTGTGAGCAGAAATCACAGTATTTCTATTCGCTTGTCTGCTTTCCTTACCAATATACTCCAAATCAACAAATACCCAATCAACTCCTGCTTTTTCAGCAATTTTCCCTACTTTTATATCATTTGTTATATACATCAATCTCATGTTCATATCAGACCTCTTTTCTAAAATGTATATGTATGAAATATATCATCAAAAGTCTCTTTTCTTTTGATCAATTTGTATGTTTCACTTTCTTTTATTTCAACAATCGGAACATTAGGATTGATAAATGGAGGCTTCATAACTACTGAATAGGAACCAACTTCGTCAAATACAACATAATCTCCTGTTGCCAATTCTCCGTTATAGCCACTATACAAATAATCACTCTCTATGCAAGTGTAACCTGCAAACCATACATCTTCAAAATATTGACAGCTTTGATTCTTAGAAAAGAGTTCAATAGGAAGTGAAAAATTTTGCCTGTTTGCTTTAGGATTGATGTTGTAAGAACTTCCAGAAAGAGTGGCGATAGTTCTGCCTTGATTGTTTTTTATGCTTCTTACTTGAGTAACATATCTCATTGCATTAGCAACAAGTGCAGTTCCAGGTTCTATAATCAACAAAGGTTGATATTGTTGATTTGAGAAATATTCAGTAAATGGTTTTGAAGCAACTTCTGCATACTCTTCAAATGTTGGTATATTGACAGAAAACTGTTTTCTCATCGACTGTGGCATATCACCGTACAATCCGCCACCTAAACTTATATATTCAAACTGTTTATCATTAAACCTTTCCTCTATTAATTTAAGCATTCCTTTAGTTCTATTTTTCCAACTTGACAAACTTCTTGTTGCGAAATGGCAGTGAAGTCCAACTAAATTAATGTTATCTATAGAATCTATAATCTCATTGGCTTTAGTAAATTCATCTGAATTTATATCAAATCCAAATCTTGATACAACACCATCCCCGATGTCAAAACTACATCTTAAACCAATATTCAACTTTTTATCTGGATAACTCTTTGATATT
>JALULU010000018.1 GCA_027040585.1 Acidobacteriota bacterium
GAAAAAATTGCCTTTATGTGGATAAGACAAAAAGGATTTATGAATTAATAAATTCCGGGGATTATTTTTTCCTCTCCCGCCCGAGGAGATTTGGTAAAACTCTGACCGTTGATACACTAAAACATATATTTGAAGGGAATAAAGAACTTTTCAAAGGACTTTACATTTACGATAAATGGAATTGGGATGAAAAATTTCCAGTTATAAGGGTTGATTTCAGTCAGATAGATTCTGAAACGAGGGAGAATTTTAATACCTCTTTAATTGAAAGTTTAGTGGACATTGAAAAGGAGCTTGGGTTAAGTGGATGTAACAGAGAATTACAGGGATTATTTTTAAAGGATCTCATCAAAAAGGCTTATGAAAAATATCAAAGACCAGTTGTTGTTTTAATAGATGAATATGACAAGCCAATACTTGATAACATTGAAAAGCCTGAGTTTGCAGAGGAGATAAGGGATTTACTTTCAAATTTTTATGGAGTTTTAAAGGGGCTTGATGAATATTTGAGATTTGTATTTTTAACGGGTGTTACAAAGTTTAGCAAGGTAAATCTATTTAGCAAGTTGAACAATCTTGAAGATATAACTGTGGATGAAAATTATTCAGATTTATGCGGATATACAGAAAGCGAACTTGACAAATATTTTAGTGAATATTTAAAGGGGGCAGACAGAGAAGATGTAAGAAAATGGTATAACGGCTATTCATGGCTTGGAGAAAAGGTTTACAATCCCTTTGATATACTTTTATTTATAAAAAAAGGACTTAAATTTAAGCCCTACTGGTTTGAGACAGGGAGTCCAACATTTTTAATAAAGTTAATGAAAAGGGAAAAGTATTTTATCCCAGAGCTTGAAGAAATTGAGGCAACAGACAGTTTACTTGGGAGTTTCGATGTATATACAATGAAAATAGAGGCACTACTCTGGCAGACGGGGTATTTGACAATAAAGGGAGTGGAGGAATACTTCGAAGAGACCATTTATAAGCTTGGTTATCCCAATATGGAGGTAAGGTCAAGTTTTAATAAATATTTACTTTCATATCTTT
>JALULU010000019.1 GCA_027040585.1 Acidobacteriota bacterium
AAAAAAGAAGGTTCCTCTTTTGACCTTCCCATAGCCTTAGGCGTCCTTGCCATAAGTGGAATTCTCAGCAATGACCTTTTTAAAGATTCTCTATTTATTGGAGAACTTTCTTTTTCAGGCAAGATAAAAAAAGTGAAGGGAATCTTACCCATAGTAGATAGGGCAGCAAAAATGGGAATAAAAAAAGTATTTTTACCAATCAAAAATGTATTCGAAGGTGCTGTAATAAAAGATATAGAAATATATGGCATAAACAGTTTAAAGGAAATAGTTTCTCATTTAAAAGGAAGAAATAAGTTAAATCCATACAGAGAAGTTAATATTGGTGAATTTGTCAAAAATATAAAATACCCTTTAGATTTTTCAGATGTTAAAGGACAGTATCAGGCCAAAAGAGCGATGGAAGTTGCAGCAGCAGGGGGACACAATATATTGATGATAGGGCCTCCGGGAAGTGGAAAGACAATGCTTGCAAAAAGGGTTCCAACCATTCTGCCACCTTTAACCTTTGAAGAAAGTATAGAAACTACAAAAATATATTCGGTGGCAGGACTAATGAAAAATAATATTCCACTAATTTTAAACAGGCCTTTTAAATCCCCACACCACACAATTTCCTCGGCAGGATTGATTGGAGGAGGGAGCATCCCGCGCCCTGGAGAGGTTAGCCTTGCCCACAATGGTGTTCTTTTTTTAGACGAGCTTCCTGAATTTAATAGAAATGTGCTTGAAGTATTAAGACAACCTATGGAAGAAGGGGTGGTAACTATTTCTCGGGCTGCTATGAGTTTGACCTTTCCAGCAAATTTTATGCTTGTTGCAGCGATGAATCCATGTCCATGCGGTTATTTTGGAACGGAAAAATGTAGTTGTAGCCTTGGAAAGGTCAGAAATTATTTGAATAAAATATCTGGACCGTTAATGGACAGGTTTGACATCCAAATTAAAGTCAAAGCAGTAGAATATAAAGACTTAAGAAGTAATAAAGATGGTGAAGCATCTGAAAAAATTAGAGAAAGGGTAATAATGGCAAGGAAAATACAATTAGAGAGATATAAAGATTATGCTATATATTCAAATTCACAAATGAATCCAAAATTGGTAAAAAAATTCTGCAAAATTGATAAAGAAAGCGAGATAATTCTAAAAAGAGCAATTGATAAGCTTGGTTTTTCAGCAAGGGCTTATACAAGAATTTTAAAGGTAAGTAGAACTATAGCTGATCTTGATAACTATAAAGACATTCAAAAAAGACATATTGCAGAAGCAATATTATATAGAAGTTTAGACAGAGAAGAAGTTCTATCTTTTTAGTTTGAAAGATAAGTATATTTTTCAAGTTCAGATTCAAAAAATTTAAGTATTGTTGAAGATTCTTTAAGCATAATTTTTTTGCTCTCTATACTGTTTTCAATGGAATTTCTCAATAAAGCAATTAACTCTCTTTTTGAATACTGCATATAACCAAGTACATCTATAATGGAATCTCCTTCAATTATCTTATCTATTTTATATTCATTTTTACCTGTAACAGAAATATGAACAGTATTAGTATCTCCAAATAAATTATGTAAATCCCCTAAAACTTCTTGATATGCTCCAGCAAGAAAAATACCAAGATAATAACTCTCTTTATCTTTTATCTCATGCAGTTTTATAGAAGATTTTACATCTCTTAAATCTATAAACTGGTCAATCTTACCATCTGAATCGCAACTTATATCAGCAAGGATTGCATGTCTTGTGGGCATTTCATTTAATCTGTGAATTGGAACAATTGGAAATAATTGCTTGACAGCCCAATGATCTGGAAGAGACTGGAATACTGAAAAATTACAAAAATAAATATCTGAAATAAACCTATCAAGATCTTCAAGTTCTTCTGGTATATAATCCAAATTTTGAGAAATTTTAAAAATCTTCTCACAGGCTTTCCAAAAAAATCTCTCAACCAACGCCCTCTCCTTAAGAGAAACAACACCCACATTAAACATGGTTAAGGTCTCATCCCTTATCTGAAGAGCATCGTGATATGATTCTTGAATATTTTTTAAACTTATCTTATCAAATACTTCTTTCATTGCCAGGACCATATCACTTTCCTCATTTTCCACCTTTATTTCTTCTGAAGAACTGTTAAATCTACTTACACCTAAAACGTTAACAACAATTACTGAATGATATGCCACAAGCGCTCTTCCACTTTCAGAAAGAATGGTTGGATAAGGAATATCCTTTTCTTCACAAATCTCAGATACAGAAGAAACTATATCTGATGCATATTCTTCTAAAGTATAATTAGAACTTGAAGAAAAATTCGTTTTAGAACCATCATAGTCAACTGCTAAGCCGCCCCCTACATCAAAATATTTAAATTTTATTCCAAGTTCACTGAGCTCAGAAAATATCCTTGTACTTTCTCTTAAGGCTTCTTTTACACTTTGAATTGCGGTTATCTGCGAGCCAAGATGAAAATGAAGTAGAACTACAGCATCAAGTAAATTTTCTCCTTTTATTTTTTCAATTGCATCCAAAATTTGAGAAGGAAATAACCCAAATTTACTTTTATCACCACCAGAAGATTCCCATTTACCTCTTCCTTTGGCAGACAACTTAACTCTTAAACCTATATAAGGTTTCACACCAATTTTTTTAGAAATTTCAAGAATTAAATCAACTTCGGAAGGTTTTTCAACAACAATTATCACCTGCTTGCCCAACTTTTTCCCCCAAAGTGCCAATTCTATATATTCCCTATCTTTATAACCATTACAGATTATAGGTCTTTCTTGCCCCTTTATTAATGAAAGAGTAATTAACAATTCAGGCTTACTACCAGCTTCCAGTCCATATCTATATTTTTCCCCGAAATCAACTATATCTTCAACAACCTGCCTATTTTGATTTACTTTTATTGGATAAACACCTATATAATTTCCTTTAAAATTATACTCATCTATGGCTTTTTTAAAGGCCTCATTTATCTCCTCTATCCTTTTCTTCAAAATATCTGTAAATCTGATTAAAATCGGAGAAGATATGCCCCTTAATTCAAGATCATCTACGAAATTTTTTAAATCAAGAAATTTATTCCAATCCTTCTCTGGCTTTACAATAATATTCCCACTTTTATTTACATCAAAAAAGTCCTTCCCCCAATTATCTATCAAATAAAGATCTTTAGCATCTGAAATTGACCAATTTTTAAGAACCGTTTTTTCCTTTATTTTTATCTTTTGTCTCATTTTTTTCCCTTTAAATAAATTCAAAAAAAATTTTATAATATAAATGCTGAGGTTATTCAAATGAAAAAATTTTTTATTCCATTTTACTTTTTTCTTTTATTTTTTTTCTCCTATTCTGAAATCATACCAGTTAAGTATTATTCTTATAGAGAAGGTCTCCCTTCACTTCAAGTGTGGAAAATCTACAAAAGCAAAAATGGGTATATGTGGTTTGGAACTTCTGCAGGACTTTGTAGATATAATGGAAATGAAATGAAAACATTTGCCACAGAAGATGGACTTCCGAACAATGTCATATTTTCAATTTGTGAAGACAAAAATGGAAGGCTATGGGCTGGAACAGAGTATGGAGGGGGATTTTTTTTAGGCGACAGATTCAAATCCTTAGAAGGACTACAAGGGAAAAAAATCAACGACATAATATCAGATAAAAATGGTACAATATGGATAGCAACATCTGAAGGCCTTTTCTACTACCAAAATAACAAACTCCATAAAATAAAAATTCAAGATGAAAATTCTTTTTACTCACTTTTTCAAAGTAAATCAGGCGAAATCTGGGTAGGAGGTAGCAAAAGGGTATTTGAAATATCAAAAGATAAAATCATTGATATAAGTAAAAAGTTTGACCTACCACATTCTACAACCTATTCAATTTCAGAAAATAATTTTGGAAATATTTTAATAGGGACGACTTCAGGACTTTACAAACTAAGTGAGAATCAAAACAAATATACTAAATCTAAACTATTCGATAATAAAAATATCGGTTGCATAATATTTGACAAAAAAAGGGAAATAACTTGGATTGCGATTTGGGGATATGGACTTGTTAAGTTTAAAAACAAAAACAATTATAAAATTTACTCAGAAAATAATGGAATTATAGACCCCTTTATAACTGACTTATATATAGGTGATGAGGGAGAAATATGGTTTTCGACACGTTTTGCAGGTGTTGGTAAAATTTATTCAGCTAATGACATTCTATTTACAAAAGAAGATGGAATTCCAGATTCAATTATATCCATAGTTGAGGACGGGGAAGGTAATATTTGGACGGCTTCAATAAATAATGGAGTTTCAAGAATTAATTTAAATACGGGAAAAATAAAGCATTTCACTACTAAAAATGGGTTATTGGAAAATCATATAAAAAAAATTTTTATAGACACAAAGGGAAGGGTCTGGATTTTAAGTCCAAATGGGATAACCATATTCTCAAATGGCAATTTTGAAAAATTTACTATAAAAAAAGAAAAATTTATTGAACCAGGTTTAATATATCAAATCAAAAAAGGGAGATATTTAATTGCCACACATAAAGGACTACTTTTTTTTGACGGTAAAATAATAAAGCCCATTCCAATTATTGGAGATATATCATCAATATATATCCTCTGCATAGGAGAAGACAATAAGGGAAATATATTAATTGGAACAAGGAAAGGACTATTTATCTTAGATAATAGCAACAGGTTAAGAAAAGTAAAAATAGATAAAAATTTATCATCAAGCTATATTATGGACATTTACAAAGACTCAACAGGAA
>JALULU010000020.1 GCA_027040585.1 Acidobacteriota bacterium
TCCCATACCTCAGCTACAACACAATTCGCATATCTCATCAATTCAATTTCTTCTTCCGTTTTAATGGTTATCATTAAAGCCCCAGCAGCTGAACGACTTTTTCAAAGACCAAATTGGGTTCCTGTGAACCATCAACTATTTTTAGTTTTCCTTCATTTCTATAATATTCTATAAGAGGAAGGGTACTTTCTTTGTAAACCTCTAATCTACTTTTAACAACTTCCTCTTTATCGTCATCCCTTTGAATTAATTCTCCACCACATTTATCACATTTATTTTCAACCTTTGGTGGTGAAAAATAAATGTTATATATAGCACCACATTTTAAGCAATTTCTTCTTCCTGTCAATCTTTTTATTAAAATATTTTCATCTACATCAACTAAAAGAGCAACAACCTCATTATATCTTTCCCCTAAAATTTCTTTTAAACTCTCAGCCTGAGAAACATTCCTTGGAAATCCATCAAGCATACAACCTTTTTTACAGTCGCTCCTTGAAAGTCTTTCTTTAACAATGCCAAGTACTATATCATCAGAAACAAGTTTTCCAGAATCCATTGCAGCCTTAGCTTTAAGTCCAAGTTCAGTTTTATTTCTAACTGCTTCCCTTAACATATCCCCTGTGGAAACATGAGGTATACCATACTTTTCACTAATTTTCTTTGCCTGAGTTCCCTTACCTGCTCCCGGTGGTCCAAGGAGAATGATTACTTTTCCCATTTTTTATCCCCTACCTCTTGCTCTTCTCTTCATAAAACCATCGTAGTGCCTCATAATTAGCTGAGACTCAATCTGATTTACCGTATCCATTGCAACTCCAACAACAATCAAAAGACTTGTACCACCAAAATAAAAATTAACACCTAAACCTTGCGTTATAAATTCAGGTAAGTTATCATGTAGCCATGCACCCACAAATGGCAATGCTCCTACTTTTATACCGCTTATCATAAAATCAGGCAAAACAGACACAAGCACAAGATAAATACTTGCAGCAAATGTAAGCCTGGTTAAAATCTTATCTATAAGTTCTGCTGTCCTCTGTCC
>JALULU010000021.1 GCA_027040585.1 Acidobacteriota bacterium
TTTTAACCCGGATATGTTTCTCTGGATTTTAGGCATAAGCCAGCACTTCCTCTTTTACCATATGAAGGCGAATTACTTTGGGTATGTCACTTCCTTTGTCAAAATGACAAGAAATGGCATCTTTTATATTATTTTTTAGCTCCTGCATAGTATCACCATGTGTAAAGATTGAGAATCCGAGTGCTTTGATGTAAATCCACCCTCAATTTACTTTTCAACCAGAAGAACCATTCTTTAATCTTCTTCCTTGCCTATAAATTCAAGGAAAAAAGCCAAAAAAATGCCGAATATTATGCCTGTTATAATTGCTATGACAATAATAAGTTTCTTCTTCGGCTTAACCGGGTAGTCGTGAGTATAAATCCTGCCCACAATATGTGTGCCTACCAAATACGGCGGATTTATTGACATTTCAAGAAGACTTATTTCGGTTTTTAGTGTTGGTATGGTAATTTCAACGAGCCTTTTAATGCTGCCCGCAACAGACGGTATAGTTTCTTTCAGCAATTTTTCCTTTTGGGCTTCCAAATTGGGTATGGTTTGCTCCAAAATCCTCTGCTTCTGTTTTTCCAAGTCAGGTATGGTCTGCTCCAAAATCCTCTGCTTCTGTTTTTCCAAGTCAGGTATGGTCTGCTTATTGATTTGCTTAATCTGCAGTTGTAAATCTATTATCCTCATATTCAGTCTGTCTATATCGTTTTGCAGATTTGCAGCCTGCATCGTATCGATGGCTGCCAGTGCTGGGTGAGCCCGTTCTATGGAGTTAACGCCTTTTTGTATATTTTTAATAGCATTGAGCTTCTTTTTTATTTCCAGACTGCTTTTAGCAATCTTCTCTTTTAAAGCGGGAATTGTGATACTCTTTAGAAACTTTATTTTTTCCTCTATTTTTTTAAGATTTCCTTCCTTAATCAAGTTTATTTGCGTATCAATCTTTTTTAAGTCTATGGTTTTTATTAAGTTTATTTGCGTATCAATCTTTTTTAGGTTCACTGTCTTTAAAATATTTAATTTATTCTCCAATTGCGGCAGCAGTACCTTGGAAT
>JALULU010000022.1 GCA_027040585.1 Acidobacteriota bacterium
TCGAACCCTCGGTAGGTTTCCCTACGGCCGCGTTCCAGGCGACTGGATTAAACCAGCTCTCCCATCTGCCCATTTGAAGAGTGAAATTATATTATTTTTTTTATTAAGTTTTGTTGATTGTAAGTAAAGTTGAGTATGACTTTAATCTCAAATATGATCCTATCGATGGTAAGATACTAAAAAAGCTAAAGAGTTAACTAACGGGCTTAGTGATAGATTTGAAAAAGTAAGTGCTATATATGATTGGGTTACAAAAGTTACTTTTAGAGATCCAAAGACTATAGGATGCGGTGTAGGAAATGCCGGCAAAATGATGGATACCGGATACTTTGGTGGAAAATGTACTGATATAAGTTCTCTTTTTGTAGCACTTTTAAGATCTGCGGGTATCCCCGCACGAGAGGTATTTGGTATAAGACTTGGTAAATCATATTTTTCAAAAGCTCTCGGTAAGTCTAATGAAAAAGGATTTGCCAATATAACTACTTGGCAACATTGTAGAGCTGAATACTATATACCCGGTATCGGTTGGATACCATCAGATCTGGCGGACATAACAAAACTTGAGCTTGTTGAAAGTTTAAAATACGATAATCCAAGAGTTCAAAAACTAAAACGAAAATATCTTCACTCTTGGGAAATGAATTGGGTAGGATTTAACTGGGCTAGAGACTTTGTGCTATATCCAAAGCCTGTGTAGTATCCTCTAATATGCTAGGTTACCCTTATGCTGAAGTAAATGATGAAGTCTTAAACTATTATATGCCCTCTAGCTTTAGCTATAAGATAACTTCTCAAGAGCTATGATAAAAAAATTGATTGTAAAAATTTAGCTTGTCCAAGACATCCCAAAAATATTGTGTCCATAGGTATATCATATCTTCTTAAACCTCTCCTTCATAAAATTTTATATTAAACATCTGATTCAATTCATAAAGCTTATTTTTTATCATTGGAATTGGTTTTTTCCAAGTTAAATTTAACTTATCACTGACAATAAAAATAGCTACATTTAAAGTATCCATAGATTGAAAAAATCCACCCT
>JALULU010000023.1 GCA_027040585.1 Acidobacteriota bacterium
ATTTTTTCATAAGGGCGGCGTGTTCGTCCAAGAGCTCGTCCATTCTTTCAGGATTATCATTTCGTTCTTCTACTGCTTTTTGCATTTTGCCGGCCCAATACATCCCCAACTGTGCATATTCGGTCATAGAAATACCATATTCTTTTTGAATATCCAATTGAATTCCAACTTCTTCTGCTATAGCATAATGTCGTTCTATTTTGACATGGTCGCTCCATTCAGGATATTTTTTTAGGACTTCTTCAGGCCCTGATGCGGCACCTTCGACATGGGCAAATTTACCTTGTTTAGGATTCATAAATACTTCACCAAAAAATTTCATATCATCGGGAGATAATTCAGCCATTTTTGCATTCCATTGGTCTCTAGTTTCTTGCCAAACGGGCACTTCCATACCAAATACTTTTGCAATTAATTCGTCAGACATCCCGTTTGCTGAATTGGCTGATGCCAGTGCATAATCTTTAAAATCTATTCCGTTAATTTTCATACTTATTTAATTTTTATTGCTGTATTTTTATTTTAATATTGTAATTCACTTCTTTTTCTGTCATCATAAAAGAAAAGTTCCATTTTAACTTTGACATCGTGTGCTATTGTATCTTTATAATCTGAAACATATTCTGCTCTTTCAGTAAAATATTTGGTCCAAAATGCTTTTTCTTTTGTTTCCCAGTTGTCATAAGCGTGTTTTAATTTTGTAAAATCATTAGCTTCTTTTGGAGATCGAATTGCTTTACAGGTTTTTCTCGCTGCTTCTTTTTCATCCCATTCTTTTAGGGCCTTATACTTGGCAATTTGATCTACCACCCAGCGTAACTCAGTTATTTTATTGCTGGGTGTAAAAGTATTTGTAGAATTGCAATAATTACAAACGACGTAATGTGAGCGAAAAATATCTTTTTTTATTTCCAATTTTCCCCCACATTGGGTACAGTGAAAATCTTGGTTTAGAAATTCAATAGCATAGTCATAATATTTTTGAGCGACTTTTCCTTCCAAAATAATCTCAATCCGTTGCAATTTGGGTCTGAAAGATTCT
>JALULU010000024.1 GCA_027040585.1 Acidobacteriota bacterium
CTCCAACAGGTGCAATGTGATTCATTATTTCAGTTTTACCACCATATGCTGCAAGGGGAAAACCACCACCTATTATTTTCCCAAGGGTTGTAAGGTCTGGTTCTATCCCAAAAAATTTTTGCGCACCACCTAAACTTACCCTAAATCCTGTAATTACCTCATCAAATATGAGTAAAATTCCATATTTCTTTGTCTCCTCCCTCAACATCTCTAAAAATCCACCTTCAGGTGGCACAACCCCCATATTTCCAGCAACAGGTTCCACAATTACAGCGGCAAGATTATCTTTACTTTCCCTTATGATATTTTTTGTGGCTTCTATATCATTATATGGAGCTGAAATTGTAAGTTTTGCAAGTTCTTCAGGAACACCAGGTGTACCGGGAATTGAAAATGTCATAACACCGGAACCTGCTTTTATTAAAAATGAATCAAAATGGCCGTGGTAACACCCTTCAAATTTTAAAATCTTATCCCTCTTTGTGTATCCCCTTGCAAGCCTTATGGCTGACATTGTGGCCTCAGTTCCAGAGTTTACAAGCCTTACCTTTTCAATTGAGGGGACATTTTCCACAATCTTTTTGGCAAGTTCAATCTCAATTTTTGTAGGTGCACCAAAGGATGTTCCATTTTCAGAAATTTTCTTTATGGAATCAATGACCTCAGGATGTGCATGTCCTAAGATAAGGGGACCCCATGAGGATACAAAATCTAAAAATTTATTCCCATCTTCATCAAAAATGTACTGTCCATCTCCCCTTTTTATAAAAGGGGGCACACCTCCAACAGATTTAAATGCCCTTACAGGTGAATTTACTCCACCTGGAATGTATTTTTGAGCTTCATTAAAAAGTTTATCACTTATTTCCTGTTTCATTTTAAAACTCCTCTATTCAGTTATTATCCCCTTTTCAACAAGTTCCTTTGCAAAGTAGGTTAAGATTAAATCGGCCCCTGCCCTTTTAATTGAGATTAAAATCTCAGTTGCAACCCTGTCTCCATCTATCCATCCAAGTTTTGCTGCTGCCTTTACCATTG
>JALULU010000025.1 GCA_027040585.1 Acidobacteriota bacterium
TGTTTGCCCTCACAAGGTTTTCTTTACTTACAATTTGTGGAATTATTGCCATTGATGCAGGCATAAAGTAGGCATATGAAGCGGACATTACCGCTGAAAAAAGCATGAGGTAAAATAGATTAAGTTTTCCGTAGTATGCAAGAAATGCCAGGATTATTGTGCAAATTGCCTGAATGATGTCAGTTGCAACCATTATTTTCACACGATTTTTTCTGTCAGCTAAGGATCCGGCATAGGGGGAAACTAAAATGGCAGGCAAACTGAATGAAATCATAACAAGGGCTACAATTAGTGCAGATTTACTCCATTGGTATGAAATCCACAATATGGCTAAAGAGTGAATTCCATCGCCAATTCTGGAAATAAACCTGGATAAGAAAAAACTTACAAATTCAGGTCTTCTTAAAGCTTTGTTTCCATCGTCTAAAATTAGATTACTCCTCTCCTTTTTGATTGTAAAATAATTTGCGGAAAAGCAAAAGAAAAATTTTGAGAATAACTATGCTATTTCAACTCAATTATTTTTATTTCCCACTTTTCTATAAATATAGTAAAATAAAAATGAGTGAAAATGTTAACAAAAAGAGATTTTTTACGATAAAATATAGGTAAGAAGATTTAGAGGAGGTTTTTATGGGGATTAACAATATTAATAAAGGAAAATTATTAAAATTTCTCATCTGTTAAATGGGCAAGGTGTGTGTTTATATTTAATCCTCTGATTTGAAATCCTCTTTTCTCATCATGGGTTAAAATGCTATAGGATCCATTGTCAAAGTAAAATTTCCAGAAATAGTTTTTTTCAATTTGTAAAATATACCCAAAAATCACCTTTAAAATGCTTCTGTGGGTAACTATTGCCATATTGT
The DNA here is from genome assembly GCA_027040585.1 of Acidobacteriota bacterium. Classification (GTDB taxonomy): domain Bacteria; phylum Acidobacteriota; class JAAYUB01; order JAAYUB01; family JAMOQF01; genus JAMOQF01. Next base: position 870 of record JALULU010000025.1, read on the forward strand.
TTTCATTGCTTTTTAAAAGTTTTTTAAATCCAGATTTAATTCTGTTCCTGATTTCACTTAAAGTTTCTCCCCCTTCAATCTTAAAATTATCAGTATCATTTATCCAGAGATTCCACTCTCCGGGAAATTCCCTTTTTACCTTTTCTTTTTCTATTCCCTGCCATATGCCAAGATTTATATTATTAAATTCTTCCATGGGTGAAAGTTTTACACCCATTTTCTGGCTCAAAATTTTGGCACTCATCATACTTCTTTTAAGTGGACTTGAATATATGATTTCTATGCCTTTATTTTTAAGGACTTTTCCAAGAGCTTTTAGTTGATTTTTTCCATTCTCATTTAAAGGAATTTCCAGTCTTCCTCTGAAGATATTTTTAACATTCATTTCAGTTTCACCGTGCCTTATGAGGTAAAAGGTCTTTTTCATATCTCACCTCTTTTTATGAAATTTATGGGGTTAATTTTTAAGAAAAACATTGTAAATGTAAAGGAGATTAAAAGGGATAAAAACGAAAGAGGAATTTCATATTTTTTGACGTTTGAAACAAGATAAAAGATAGAAAATGTAAAAATTGTTGGGATGAAAAAGATTTTTAGAAAATATAAAATATTAAATTTAATAAATTTATAGACGAAAATCTTTTTTATTAACAGAAGTGGAATAATTAGAATTGCATATACCATTGCTAAAAATACCACCCCTTTAAAGGATGCAAGATAAATTGAAACAATAAAAATTATGCCTTCTGCGGAAAAAAGGTAAAAGACTATGTCAGATCTTCCAAAGGAATTGATCAAATTTTCGCAGATTGCACTAAAAGCTCTATAAATCATTACAAAGGATAGAAATTTTAAAATTTTTGCTGTGAGAACCCATTTTGCTCCAAAGATTGTTAATACAACCCATCTGGATTCAAATGAGAGAAAGAATGATATAGGAATGGTTATTAATATGGAAAGTTTACTGATTTTGTAAAAATAATTTTTTGCCTCTTCTCTGTCGTTTTGGATTTTAGAAAAAAGGGGAAACATTACTTTTCCAATAATTGCCTTTAACTTATTTCCAGGAATTGCCGATATTTGAAATGCCAGGGAGTAGGATCCTAAAATTTCACTTCCAAGGTATTTTCCAACGATAAAGTTGTCTCCATTTTTTAAGAAATAGTTAACTATGGTATAGAAAACCTTATATATCCCAAAGTTAATTATCTTTTTTATTTCTTTTAATCTGAAATAAAATTCTGGAGACCATTTTACATATTTAAAGTAAAATAACATTTTAAAGAATGGGAAAAATAGTATATTTAATACAAGACCCCAATAACCAAATCCAAGAAGTACGCCAGTAACACCAATTATTGCGCTAAAGGTCAATGAGAGAAAAATTATAAGGTTAAATTTTTTAAACTTGAGTCTTTTAAGCAAAAGGGATTCATATACAGAAGAGACTCCCCCGATTAGAAAAGTTATGGAGAGGACTTTTAACACTTTAAAAACATCTGGAGTATTAAAATATCTTGCAATCTCCCATGAAAGCGAATATACAGCAATTGCTGCCAGTAGTGAGATTGAGAGGTTTAGCCAGAAAATAGTGGAAATCTGCCGGTTATTTACTTTAGGGGCCTGTATCAGTGCTATACCAAGCCCGAGACTAAATATGGTATTTGCAAATTGAGTTACTAACGTTGCAATTCCAACAATTCCAAAGTCTTTGGGTGTCAAAAGCCTTGCCATAATAATATTAAAAAGGAAGGTAGTTGTAAATATCAGTATCTCTCCAAGAGATGACCATATTAGGCCGCTTTTGAAGTTTTTTGAGATTTCTTTTTCTTCCATTTTAGAAAAAAGTAATTATAATGGCTGAAGTAATTAACCAAAAAATGGCATTTATCAGAAGAGGTATATCACTTAAAAATTCATCAGTTGGATTTCCACCTCTTTCCTTTGAATATACCAGATAAAGATATCTAAAAATTCCGTATAGAACAAATGGTGTAGTATAGATTAAGTGTGTTGTCCCAAATTTTTTTATGGTGGTTCCACTTGTTGTGTAAAGAATGTATGAAATTAGTGTTGTTGAGGTTACAATCCCTATCATCTGATCTATAAATTGATGTGAGTATTCACCTAAAATTTCTCTATGCTTTAAATCTGACTCATTTTTAGATATAAGAGTAATTTCTATTTTTCTCTTTGAAAGTGCCAAAAATAAACTAAGTAGTATTGTACAAATTATAAGCCACTGAGATATTGAAACCGATATAACTGCAGCACCTGCCAGCACCCTTAGCAAAAAACCTGCAGATATACAAAATATGTCGAGTATCACAATATTTTTTAAAAAGTAGGTGTATAAAAGGTTGATGATTAAATATGTTATACAAATTTCAAAAAAAGATGTGGATAGCGCAAAGGAAGAAGTTAAGGAAATTATTAGGAGAAAAAAGGAAATAGTTAAACCTGTTTTAATGCTTATTTTTCCAGATGCAATGGGCCTATTCCTTTTTTGTGGGTGGTATTTATCCCTATCCCTGTCCCTTATATCGTTTAATATGTATATGGATGAAGCAAGGAGCGAAAAAATACAAAAGGCAAGGAAAACTTTGAACGTGTACATCCTTATTAAAAAACTTTTGGAAAAAATAAGAGCTGCAAAAAGAAAACCATTTTTTGTCCACTGTTTTACCCTGAGTAATTTTAAGTATTCTCTAAATGTTTTCATTTATCTTGATTTCTCTCTGATCGAAATTTTTATAACTTAAAAAAATTTTTATAACTTTTTCACTTCTTATCTCTATCGGCAAATTTTCAGCCCACTCAATAAGTATTAAAGAACTTTCATCATTTATAATATCAAAAAGCCCTGTATTTTCAAAATCTTCAATTGAAGTAATCCTGTATAAATCAATATGAACTATTCTGGTATCACATTCATATTCATTGACTATTGTAAAAGATGGACTTTTTACGGTTGATTTACAGTTGAAACCTTTGCAAATTCCCCTTATTAATGTTGTTTTTCCTGTTCCAAGATCACCATATAAAAGTACAATTTGTTCCTTATTTAATAGGGAATTGGCTAAATTTAATCCAATATTTTCTGTCTCTGCTTCACTTTTAGATAAAAATGTCATCTTCAAGGTCTTCATATTTTATTTTCTTAATTGCTTCAGGAATGTATTCGATAATATCTGTGGAGATTAAACCTTCCTCTTCTTTTTTTTGTGATGCAATATCACCAGATAGCCCATGTAAATATACTCCTGAACAAATTGCGAGTTTCCATGCATATTCGTTTTGTTGATTTATTCTTGCTACAAAAGCTGCGATTATTCCTGCAAGTACATCTCCATTCCCCTCTGTGGCCATCCCTGGATTACCTGTGGGGTTTATATAAATTTCTCCATCAGGGAAATATATCACTTCTTTGTATCCTTTGAGTATCAATGTAACATTATACTTTTTAGAAAACTCTATTCCAATTTTTTCCCGATTTTCCTCCACATCAGCGGAAGAGGTTTTCAAAATTTTTGCAAGTTCAGAAGGAGATGTCATAATTACAAGATTTTCACACTTTCTGTTTAATAAATATTTTTCTTCAAGTAATTTTGTGCCATCACTGTTTAAAATTGTGGCTACCTCAGATGTTGAAAGATATTGTTTTAGAAATTCTCTATTTAAATCTGATCCAAAAACCCCTTTTCCAATTAAAACAACGTCTCCACTTTTTGTTTTTTTAATTATTTTTTCATAATTTTTTAAACTGCTTGTTTCCTCAAAAATCAATTCTGGGTTTAAATGGGAAACGTCCAAATTTGAGAATAGAATAACACTCCCACAACCACTTCTTAGAGCGCTTAATCCACTTAATATTGG
>JALULU010000026.1 GCA_027040585.1 Acidobacteriota bacterium
TCCTCTAACAGTTTTATATAAGGCTTATAAATATACTGCGCTCCTCTATCGGAATGATGGATCATAGGGGGCTTGTTATGTTTGATTGCCATTTTAAAAGCTTCAACATTTGCAGTAGCACGCATATGATCTGAAATTTGATAACCTACTATCTTCTTGGTATATACGTCTATAATGAATATAGCATAATAAAAACGATTTTCTTTTGGTACATAAATGTATGTAATATCGGTCTGCCATACGACTGATGGAGCGTTTACTTCCAAGCCTTTTATCAAATTTGGGTAATAAACATTGGCTGCATAGGTCGTTCGCCTGTAATTTTTTTTCGTTTTAACCCTAAATCCAAGTGACATAAATAATGCTATAAATCTATCTCGCCCGATAAAATCCGGTTTAAGCGTATCATACATTTTCTCAATACCACAACCCGGATGTCCCGAACGTATAATTTCGGCTTGATAAACTAATTCAGATATTTTTTTATCTAAAATGGCTTGTTTCTTTTCCTGTTTATGGACAGCTTGTTTACTGATACCAATTACTTTATACAACCGATTCATAGTATAGTTCAATTTTTTTCGGTGTTGTCTAAACCATTGGATGGCTTGATATTTGAATTTTTTTTTATGTCAGCACCAAGTTCCTTGTCTGCTATTTCGATAAGCTTTTCTAAATAATCTATTTTTATTTGCTTTTGTCCTACGATACGTTCCAGTTCCTGTAATCGTGTCTCTAATTCTTTGATTTTGTTGATGTTACTTGCTTTCATTTCTACTACTCTTGAGCCTTTTTCGTTAAATTTTGAATATTTATAAATCCAATCATAAATGGATTTATTGTTGATGTTATACAACTTCTCTATTTGTATAACACTTAATTTTCCGGACTCAAAGATAGAAACTATTTCCTTTTTAAAGTCTTCGGCATATACTCTTTTCTTTCTGATTTTTTGTAAATTTGCTTTCATATAAGTTGATTTTTGTGGTCAACCTATATCAGGGACGTACATGTTTTTAAACCACATAAGAT
>JALULU010000027.1 GCA_027040585.1 Acidobacteriota bacterium
GGACCGGGTATAGTATTTTAGAAACACTTCCTTCATCAATTTATTCCATTCTCAGATTTCATTCCTCCTTTTTAAAACCCATAAGCAAAATAGTTAAATTTGGAGACAATTCAGATACAACGGGATTCCTGACTGGTACAATGATTGGAGGACTTTTAGGATATGATAAAATTGATAAAAATTTAGTTAATAGACTATCTAATACTGAAACAATAAAAGATCTATCAGAAAATTTATTTAAAAAATGCTGCTCTTAAACCTTTCTTAAATATTCTGCCATATAGGGCAATGAGGTTTTAAATTCAACAAGAGCTGGAAGGTTGCTTTCTACAAAAGCATTAAAGGTATCATGGAAATAAATTTTTCCTTCATGTAAAAAGGCTATCTTATCAGCCACAATTTTTGCGCACCTCATATCGTGTGTTACCAAAATTGATGTTATTCCCATTTCAAGATTTATTTTTCTTATTACTTCACTCAATTTCTTTGCAGAATATGGATCAATTCCCGTTGTAGGCTCATCATATAAAATGCAATCTGGTTCAGCGGCAAGAGCCCTCCCAATTGATACAACCTTTTTAGTACCACCACTTATTTCATCTGGATACATATTCCAATAATCTGAAATTTCTAAAAGATTCATTATCTCAAAAGCTTTTCTTTCAATTTCATCTTCATCAAAATTCTCACCAACCATTGGAAATGCTATATTTTCATAAACAGTTAGTGAATCAAAAAGAGCACCTGACTGAAAGACATAAGAAATTTTCTTCCTGATGGGCATAAGTTCATCTTCAGAAAGTTTTGTTAAATCAATTCCATTTACAAAAATTTTACCTCTATCAAGAGGTAGAAGGCGGGTCAATATCAAAAGGGTTACAGATTTGCCAATTCCACTTTTTCCAAGAATTACTAAACTCTCCCCTTTTTCAACAGATAAATTAATCCCTCGGAGAACATGATTTTCTCCGAAGGATTTATAGACATCTTTTAATTCAATAAAAGGCATAAAATTATTTATTTAAAACCTTTTTAAGTTCCTCAGTTAATGCTGGGACGACCTTAAATAAATCTGCAACTATTCCAAGATCAGCAACCTTAAAAATTGGGGCATCAGGGTCTTTATTTATTGCAATGATATACTTTGAAGAAGACATACCAGCTAAATGCTGTATAGCACCAGAAATTCCACAAGCAATGTAAACAGTTGGAGAAACAGTCTTACCAGTTTGTCCAACCTGATGTTGATGGTCAATCCAACCTTCATCTACTGCAGCACGTGAAGCACCAACTGCTGCGTTTAAAAGTGCAGCAAGGTCTTCAATAATTTTAAAATTTTCTGGTCCCTTCATTCCTCTACCACCAGAGACAATAACGTTTGCCTCTGTCAGCTCTATCTGCCCTGAACCCGTGCTTTTCATTTCTTTCAAAGTTGTTTTAAGAGAATCTGGAGATACACTTTTCTCTATTTCTTTAATCTCACCTGAAGAGTTATACTCTGCCTTTTTGAAAACATTTGGCCTTGTTGTTATAAAATATGGAAAATCAGTAAATTTTATAACCTCAAATGCCTTTCCAGCAAAAACAGGCCTTTTTATCATAATTGGGTCACTGTCATAAAAAAGCTCTGTAATATCTTGAGCAATTCCCTTTTTAAAACGAGCTGAAATTCCAGGTATAATATCTTTTCCAAAGGATGTTGCAGAAGCAAAAAGTGCCTTAAAATCTGAGTCGTTGCTTAAAATTTCATAGACAGCATCTATAATTACATCTCTACTAACAAGGTCACTCCCTGTATTTACTTTTATTACCTTATCAGCCCCATACTTTCCAAGCTCTGAAGAATTTTCAGCTTCACCAAACAATATAGCGATATTATCGGTAGAAAACTTTTCGGCAAGTTTTTTAGCCGCTGAAAGTGACTCAAAAGACGGATTCTTAATTTTATTATATCTATTTTCGATTAAAACATATACAGCCATTTTTTATCTCCCTAAATTATTTTAACTTCTTCACTTAAAAACTTAACAATTTCTTTAACCTGATCTTCAACTTCACCTTCTACAATTTTACCAGCTTTACGCGGCGGTGGTAATTCAACCTTTTCAACTTCCCAACTCAGTTTTTCAGAGCTGTAATTGGGACTTTTCTTGTCAACAGGTTTCCTTTTAGCAGCCATTATACCCCTGAGCGAAGGGTACCTTGGAACATTTAATCCCTTTTGTGCGGAAATCAATACAGGCAATTTAGCCTCAACTACCTCTTCTCCACCTTCAATCTCTCTAACAGCGGTTACAGTATCACCTTCGACTTTTAATTCCACAACTACAGAAATCATTGGTAAATTCATTATTTCTGCAACAATTGAAGGCACCTGTTGATAGTCATGTCCCACTCCCTGTTTACCAAAGAAAACCATGTCGAAATTTTCTTCCTTTAAAACGTCACTTAAAACAACTGCAGTTTCATATGGGTCTCTTTCTCCATCACCTTCAACAATAATTGCTCTGTCAGCACCCATTGCAAGACCATTTCTTATCACTGAAACATCTCCAGATGAATCAAGGCTTATTAAAACAACTTCTCCACCATTTGCTTCTTTTAATTTTAAAGCCTCTTCGATACCAAATTCATCATAAGGACTGATAACATACTTTGCTTCTGATAGATCAAAAGTCTTACCATCAGAAGCCACTTTTGGCCTGGTCTCAGTATCAGGCACTCTCTTTACACAAATTCCTATTTTCATTTTTCCTCCAATCCTATTCTTCAAACTTTTTTAAAATTAAAACACCATTAGTCCCACCAAATCCAAATGAATTGCTCATAGCATAGTTTATTTCCACTTTCCTCGATTTATTTGGACAATAATCAAGATCACATTCAGGATCAGGTTCTTCATAGTTAATAGTAGGAGGTACAATTTGATCTCTAATGGAAAGAGTAGTAAATGCTGCCTCAAGTGCCCCTGCTCCACCAAGCAGATGACCAACCATTGATTTTGTAGAACTTATAACAACCTTTTTAGCATGTTCTCCAAGGAGTCTCTTTATGGCTTTAGTCTCTATTTTATCATTATAAGGTGTAGATGTCCCATGGGCATTTATATAATCTATCATAGATGGTTCTATACCAGCAGTTTCTATAGCCATTTTCATTGCTCTATATGCTCCATCACCATCTTCAGCTGGCGCAGTTATGTGATATGCATCTCCTGTTATTCCATATCCAACAACCTCAGCAAGGATATTGGCTCCACGATTTAGCGCGTGCTCCATTTCTTCAAGAATTAGTATTCCTGAGCCCTCTCCCACAACAAAGCCATCCCTATTTTTCTCAAATGGCCTGCTTGCCCTCTTTGGATCATCATTCCTTGTGGAAAGTGCTCTCATGGAAGCAAATCCCCCAATTCCCATTGGTGTTATTGCGGCCTCACTGCCACCTGTAATCATTATATCAGCATCACCTCTTTCAATAATTCTAAAGGCATCTCCCACTGAATGTGTAGAGGTTGAACAAGCTGTACAGGTTGCAAGATTAGGACCTTTAGCGCCATACTTAATTGAAACTACTCCCGAAGCCATATTTACAATGGCAGATGGAATGAAAAATGGTGAAATTCTCCTGGGACCCATTTTTAAAAGCTTCTCATGTTCTTTCTCAATGGTGCTAAATCCACCTATTCCTGAACCAATTTCAACTCCCATTCTTTCTCTATTTACCTTTTCAAGATCAAGCCCACTCATTTCTACAGCAAATTTTGAAGCCGCCAATGCAAAATGTAAGAATCTATCAAGTCTTCTGGCTTCTTTCTTATCTACGAAATCATATGGATCAAAATTTTTAACTTCTGCAGCAAATTTCACAGGATACTCAGACGCATCGAAAAGGGTTATGTAATCTAAGCCAGAAACTCCATTTAAAATATTTTTCCAGGGATCCTCAACTCCTATACCAACAGAACAAACTATACCAACACCTGTTATTACAACCCTTCTTCTCTTAAAGGTATCTCTATTCATCTCCTACCTTTTCCTTTATATATTCTATTGCATCTTTAACAGTCCTTATCTTCTCAGTATCCTCTTCAGGAATTTCAATATCAAACTCTTCTTCAAAGGCCATAACTAATTCCACTGTATCAAGTGAGTCAGCACCTAAATCCTCAATGATATTTGCATCAGAAGTAACTTCATCTTCAGCAACACCCAACTGCTCAACAATTATTGACCTGACTTTTTTTTCAATTTCTTCGTAATTCATATCTTCCTCCATATATAAATTTTACATATACATTCCACCATTAATATTTAAGACCTGTCCTGTTATATAACCTCCCTCTTCAGAACACAAAAAAAGTGTTCCAAAAGCAATATCTTCCCCACTACCAGGTCTATTTAAAGGAATAGATTTTAAAAGATCTTCCTTTGCTTTCTCGCCTATTTCCCTGGTCATATCGGTTTCAATAAAACCAGGAGCTATGGCATTTACAGTTATATTTCGTGATGCTAATTCTTTTGCAAGAGATTTAGTAAAGCCTATTATTCCTGCCTTAGATGCACAATAGTTTGCCTGCCCAGGATTCCCACTCTCAGCAACAACTGATGTCATATTTACAATTCTACCCCATCTTTTCCTTATCATTTTGGGAACAACGACTTTACAAAAATTAAAGGTCCCATTTAAATTTACACTTAAAACCCTATCCCAATCTTCTCTTTTCATCCT
>JALULU010000028.1 GCA_027040585.1 Acidobacteriota bacterium
AAGTGTGAAAAATCAGTAAAATTGATTGATTTCTTTCTTAAAACAAACAGGCAAATTTTATTGAACATAAAGCAATAATACAATATAATTAATTTCATCTACTATAGATTTACACAAAAAAACAAAGGTGAAAAAATGAAGCTTGAAAACCAACTGGTTATTTTTGAAGACAAAGATAAAAAAGTAGAGGTTCAGCTAAAAGAGGAGACAATATGGCTGACATTAAACCAAATCGCATACCTGTTTGATGTTCAAAAAGCTGCTGTATCAAAACACATAAAAAATATTTTTCAATCAGGAAAGTTAGAGCCTGAGTCAACTGTTTCCAAAATGGAAACAGTTCGAGTTGAGGGTAAAAGAGAGGTAAAAAGGAAAATCACCTATTATAACCTTGATGTAATCATAGCCGTTGGCTATCGTGTAAACTCTAAAAAAGCAACCCAATTTAGAATTTGGTCAATCAATGTCTTGAAAATTTACATCATCAAAGGCTATGCTATAAACGAAAAAAGGATAACAAAAGAAAGGTTAAAAGAGCTTGAAAACACAATAAAATTCATAAAAGAAAACATAAGCACACCGTTTTTAACCTCAAAAGAGGCAAAAAGCCTGATTGGAATCATAGAAAAATACGCTTTAGTCTGGAGATGGATTGAAGAAAGAGCGGCAAATCTGCTCTATCTCATTATAAAAAATCACCCTTTTGTTGATGGAAACAAACGAATCGGCGCACTTCTGTTTTTAAAATTCCTATACGAGAACCTATCAAAAGAGAAGCTCTTTATCAAATTCAACAGCAACACCCTAACCGCCCTTTGCTATCTTGTAGCCGCAAGCCCGCCGGATCAAAAAAAGCAGTTAGTAAAGCTAATAATGAACTTTATATCCTTCGAAGAGCAGTTTTTGTGAATAAGAAAAAGATATCTTCATTTTTCACACTTCGTAGATTATGGATTGATGTGGGTAATATGTAAGGTGTGTATTTTGGTAGGGCAAACTTTGCACTTTGTAGGTGCAAGAACTTGGGG
>JALULU010000029.1 GCA_027040585.1 Acidobacteriota bacterium
AAGATTTGAAAGGATGGCCAAAAAACGGGTTTCAAACCGAAAACGCACTCAGTCGCGAGGAGGCATTGCGCTCCATCACCATCTGGCCTGCCAAAGGAAGTTTTGACGAAAACCAAAAAGGAAGTATAGAAACAGGAAAAGCTGCCGATTTTGTAATACTTGATGAGGATTTAATGACAGCAAAGAAGAACAGGCTTTATAAAATAAAAGTACTAAGTACATGGGTTAACGGACAAAAGGTGTTTACCGCAAACCCATAAAAACAGAATAAATTAAATATATGAACCTTAATCAATTACAAATGAAAAAATTATTATTAGCATTCACCCTGGTCTTGATGGCCTCAGGTGTTTTTGCACAAAAACAAAAAATTATCGGCAGTTGGATGATGACCAAAGCCGAAACAAATAATGGTGTAAAAGAACCCTATTTTATTACCGATTTTAATGCCGACGGCACCATGGTGGTGATGGGCATGCCCGTGGGAACCTGGAAATATGATAAACAGAAAAAGGCCATCGTCGCCAGTTCAAAAGTGGATAAGGATTTTAACGGCGAAAGCAAAATTGAAAAGCTAACCAAAAAGGAGATGGTGGTGTTAAAGGATGGTAACAAATTCTACTATTCCAAAGTCAATATGGATGATGTTGCTGCTAACAATAGCAAATCAAACCTCGTGGGATTGTGGTCGGCTCAAGATGAGGAGTATGGAAACGTATTCCTTCGTTTTACAGCACCTGACACCCTTGTTATTGTTACCACCGGCGATGGTTCGGTTGAAACAAATCGTGCTACCTGGATCTATTATCCTAAAGACAATACTTTGGTTGTGATGGGATTTTCGCATTTGCTACGGGGAAAGGTTAACATCAAAGCGCTGACGGATAACAAGCTGGTGCTCGATAAAAAGGGTAAGCTAATATCAGCATCAAAAGTAGATGAAAACGCCACTAAAATTGAAAAACTAGATTTTGTGTACGATGATTTTCCGGAGGAGTATGGCAACGATGATCAGCTTCCCTGGAGAG
>JALULU010000030.1 GCA_027040585.1 Acidobacteriota bacterium
TTTCTCCAATCTCTTTCCCTCACTTTATGAGTCCTTCCTCTCTAAAAAATTCCAATAATACATCTCTTGCTATTGGCGCGGCAGTAGAACCTCCATGCCCCCCATGTTCCACTACAACTGCAACTGCAATTTGAGGGTTGTCCGCAGGTGCAAAACATGCAAAAATACTATTCTCCTTATATTTTTTTTTATAATTTTTAAGTTTTTCAGCGGTTTTAGTATCTATAATCTGTGCAGTACCTGTTTTACCGGCAATTTTTATTCCCTTTATCCTTGCCCTTGTAGCAGTTCCCCTTTCAACAACCTCTACCATTGCATTTTTTACTATTTGAAGTTTATCATCATCAAAAATTTTAACATTTTTTCTTTTTCTTTCACTTAAATATGAGACAAAAGGGCTAATTGAAGAATCATTAACAGCTATTTTTGCCATAAAAAGAGCCAATTGAAGTGGGGTTACAAGAACCTGTCCCTGCCCAATAGCCACTGAAACTGTTTCACCTTGATACCACTTAGTATGAAAATTTTTCCATTTCCATTCTCTGGATGGTAAGAGTCCACTTTTTTCGTTTTGTAAATCTATTCCTGTTTTTTTACCAAAGCCTACCAACGTACCATATTTAAAAATATTATCTATCCCAACCCTTATTCCAACATTATAAAAATAAATGTTACATGAATTTATGATGGCATCCTTCAACTTTACCCAACCATGTCCGCCTTTTTTCCAGCAATGGGCAATTCTACCACCGATTTCAGTTACTCCTGAACAAAAGAATGATGTGTCAGGTGTAATTTTGCCAGTCTCAAGACCTATTAAAGCCATTAAAATTTTAAAAACTGAACCTGGAGAATATAAGCCAGAAATAGATCTATTTTGAAAGGGCTTATCCGGATCTGTTATAAGCCTTTGCCAATCTTTAATTTTTATGTTGGAAACTAAAGCGTTTGGATCAAAAGTAGGCTTACTAACCATACACAAAACACCACCACTATTCACATCTATGGCAACTACTGAACCTACACG
>JALULU010000031.1 GCA_027040585.1 Acidobacteriota bacterium
GAATATTTAAATTAAAAACAAACTCCTGAATTGCCTGTTTTACTTCACTATAGTTTAAATTATCATAATATACAAATGGAGCAAGCAATGTATCAAAATTAGAAAAGGCTTGTGCACCAGCAGCTTCACCTTGAAGTGTATATATAAAATTTACAATTTGCCCAAGAGCCGTTCTTAAATGCTTTGCAGGTTTACTCTCTACCTTTCCCTCAGCACCTCTAAAACCTTTTAACAACAAATCCTTTAAATCCCATCCGCAACAATATACCCCTAAAATGCCAAGGTCATGTATATGTAATTCGCCGTCAATATGTTTCTCTCTGATTCTCTCTGAATAAACCTTATAAAGCCAATATTTTGCTGTTACTGAAGTCGCAATATGGTTATTAAGCCCTTGAAGGGAATAACTCATATTACTGTTCTCTTTTATCCTCCAGTCTCTATGGCCTATATATTCATCTATTATGGACTCCACATCCATAAGTAAATTTTTAAATTTTCTGAACTCACTCCTTTCCCGTCTATATAAAATATATGCCTTAGCTGTTTTTGCATGACCATTCTCTATGAGAATTTTTTCCACTATATCCTGAACTTCTTCCACCTCAGGTACTCTATCTACACATACTTTCTCTAATACCATAACAACTTTTTTCGCAAGTAATTTAGACCTCTCATAATCCTCCCCACCTACAGAACGAGCTGCTTTAAAAATAGCCCTCGCTATTCTGTTCTCATCAAATTTCTCAAGTCTTCCATCTCTCTTTTTTATTAGTTCTAATTTCATACTAACCACCATATATTGTATAGCCAAACATGATAAATCCATTATATGGGATTAAATTTATCCTGTCAAGAAATTTTACAAATTTACAAAATTTATTTTCTATTGAATTAGGCGTCAATAAAGATTAAAATTTCAGGTTATATATTTAAGGGATTTTTTATGTGTGGAATAATTGGTTACATTGGTGAGGATGATGCAGTATCATTTCTAATAGAGGGACTCAGAAAACTGGAATATAGAGGCTACGATTCCTGTGGTGTAGTTGTAGAAGATGCAAATGGAAATACAGAATTGTATAAAACCAAAGGAAAAATTGCTCATCTCGAAGATATACTTGCTAACAACATAGAGAATATAAAAGGAAACATTGGACTTGGACATACAAGATGGGCTACACACGGTAAGCCTTCTAAGGAAAATGCTCATCCCCATTTTGATTGTGAAAAAAAAATCTTTGTTGTACACAATGGAATTATTGAAAATTTTAATTATTTAAAAAGGGATCTTACAAAAAAGGGACATAAGTTTCATTCAGATACAGACACTGAAATTATTGCCCATCTAATAGAAGAATTTTATGAAGGAGATTTACTTTCAGCAGTACTTAAAAGCTTAGAACTTGTGGCTGGCACCTTTGGGCTTGGCATAATCCATAAGGATGAGCCAGACAAAATTATAGTTGCAAGAAGGGGAAGTCCTTTAATTCTCGGGGTTGGAAAAAATGAAATGGTCGCAAGCAGCGATGTGGCAGCCATTCTCAAATTGACCGATAGAGTTATATATATGGAAGATAATCAGGTTGCAGTATTAAAAAAAGATGACTATAAAATTTACTCTTTGACAAGGGAAAGGGTAAGAAAAAAACCTGAAAAAGTTGAGTGGAAATTAACAGATACAGACAAAAATGGTTTTCCTCACTACATGTTAAAGGAAATTTATGAACAACCTGAAACAATATTAAATGCAATGAGGGGAAGGATATTAAAGGAAGAAGGTACAATTAAACTTGGGGGATTAGAGTCAGTTATAGACAAGTTAAAAAAAATGAAAAGGTTAATAATAGTTTCCTGTGGGACTTCATATCATGCTGGACTAATTGCAAGATACATGTTTGAAAAATTAACTGATGTAAATGTAGAAGTAGAGTATGCAAGTGAGTTTAGGTATAGAAATATAAATATAAGTGAAAATACTGTTGTACTTGCAATTAGCCAGTCAGGTGAAACTGCTGATACTATTGCGGCATTAAAAGAGGCCCAGAGAAAAGGGGCACTAACCATTGGTCTGGTAAATGTTGTGGGATCCACTATAGCAAGATTAACCACTGCAGGAGTTTATAACCACGCAGGACCAGAAATTGGTGTGGCATCAACTAAACTATTTACTTCTCAAGTACTCATCTTACTTATGATCGCAACTCTTCTCGGAAGATTTAAAAAACTTTCAATGAATGATGGTTTAAATATTATAAACGCTTTAGAAAATCTCCCATCTCAAATAGAAAGCATTTTAAAACAAAGTGATAAAATAAGAGATATAGCTAAGAAATATCACAAATTTCCTTCATTTTTATATATGGGAAGACTTTTTAACTTTCCAACAGCATTGGAGGGGGCATTAAAATTAAAAGAAGTGAGTTATATCCACGCAGAAGGATATCCAGCTGGAGAAATGAAGCATGGTCCAATAGCACTTATATCACCAAATTGTCCAGTAATGGCTATATGCCCAAAAGATAGCATGTTTGAAAAGATGGTGGGAAATATTAAAGAGATAGAGGCAAGAAACGGCAAAATCATTGCTGTAACCACAGAGGAAAATGGGATTTTAAAGGAAATATCCGATGAAATAATAACCATTCCCGAAACAATTGAAATGCTTTATCCAATTTTATCAGTTATTCCCCTTCAATTATTTGCTTACTATTGTGCCCTTTACAATGGATGTGAAATTGATAAGCCAAGGAATCTTGCAAAAAGTGTAACAGTGGAGTAAAAATATGGATGTAAAAGGTGTTATATTAGCCGCAGGATATGGAACCAGATTTCTCCCCATAACAAAAACTATTCCCAAAGAAATGCTTCCTCTTATTGACATCCCATCAATACAATTAATTGTTAAAGAATTTATAGATTCTGGAATAAAAGATATATTAATTATTACGAGCAGAAGGAAAAAGGTCTTAGAAGATTTTTTTGACAGAGAAATAGAGCTTGAAAATAATTTAAACAGTGAAAAATTGGCAAAATTGAAAGAATTTGATGCAAATATTTTTTTTACGAGACAAAAATTTATGGGAGGGACTGGAGATGCCCTTCTGTTATGTGAACCTTTTGTCGGAAAATCCCCTTTTATAGTGGCATATCCAGATGATATTCTCATATCAGAACCACCTTTTTCTCTTCAAATGATTGAAGAACACAAAAAAAGTATAACCCATAATAATCCAAGTGGTTGTACAGTGCTCTGTGGAGAATATATTGATGGTGATGTCAGTAGATATGGAGTTATGGACATAGAAAAAAATGAAAAACTGATATACGTTAAAAAAATGGTAGAAAAACCTGAAAAAGGAAAAGAACCATCAAATTGTATATCTTTAGGAAGATATTTATATACACATGAAATTTTTAAAGCACTGAAAGAAGTAAAAAAACAATATAAAGAAAACGGCGAATTTTATCAGACAGAACCAATAAATATACTTGCAGGTGAGGGAAAAGTTATATGTAAAATTTTTGAAGGATTAAGACTTGATACAGGCACCCCTGAAGGCTATATAAAATCACTTGTGGATTATATCTTCCACATCAGAACTGAATATAAAACTTTACTTGTAGATTATTTAAATAAAAAACTCAAGGAGGCAAATTGAATCCATTACTAAAAAAAATAGAAAATAAAAGTGCCATAATTGGAATAATTGGTCTTGGCTATGTTGGTCTACCATTGGCAGTAGAATTCGCAAAAAATGGGTTTAATGTTGTAGGATTTGATTTAAATAAAGAAAAAATTAAAAAAATTGAAAAGAAAATAAGCTATATACAGGATGTACCACAAAAAGACCTGGAAAAATGTGTTGAAGAAAACAAACTAATCGCCACAAATGATTTTTCAAAACTAAAAGATGTGGATTGTGTTAGTATTTGCGTTCCAACCCCCTTAAGGAAAACAAAAGATCCCGATATGTCTTATATAATTTCAGCCGTTGAAAAAATTAAAGAAAACATGCATCCTCATATGTTAATTGTCCTTGAAAGTACTACATATCCCGGAACTACCGATGAACTAATTCTAAATGAAATTCTAAACAACGGATACAAAATAGGAGAAAATATATTCCTTGCTTTTTCTCCAGAAAGAGTAGATCCAGGAAATCCCCTTTATAAAACTTATAACACTCCAAAAGTAATAGGGGGAGTTACACCAAATTGCCTTAAAATTGCTTCAGCAATGTATTCCCAAGTTATAGAAAAAGTTGTACCCGTAAGTTCCACAAAAGCAGCAGAAATGGTAAAATTACTGGAAAACACATTTAGATCTGTAAATATTGGACTTGTTAATGAAGTTGCATTGATGTGTGATAGATTAAATATAGATGTATGGGAAGTTATTGAAGCAGCAGCCACTAAACCATTTGGATTTATGAAGTTTTTACCAGGTCCAGGTTTAGGTGGACATTGCATTCCCATCGATCCACATTATTTAAGCTGGAAATTGCGTTCATTAAATTACAATGCAAGATTTATAGAGCTGGCAGGTGATATTAATTCACACATGCCCGACTTCGTTGTACAAAAACTTGGACTCACGTTAAACAAATTTAAGAAACCCTTTAAAGAAAGTAATATTTTACTACTTGGAATGGCTTACAAAAAGGATGTAAACGATCTAAGGGAATCTCCTTCCCTTGAAATATTACATCTTTTAATGGAAT
>JALULU010000032.1 GCA_027040585.1 Acidobacteriota bacterium
ACATGGTATCATCATGTCTATGGGATAGAAGAGATCCCTTCCTGTGAATCAAAAAGAGTAGCTACAGAGTGGCAGCAGCGGGTTTCCTCTCTCACTAGCTATGTGGTTCTTTACCATATGCCTGACACTGACATAACTGTAATAAAATGTTCTGAGTTCATCGTAAAATAAAATATTTGCTGTTCTTTATTATGCCCATCCCAGTTAGTGAAAATCTGGAATTCTCTTTACTTTCACAATACAATAGGACTGCTGCTTCCCATAGCTGTACAAGCTGTGTGAAATAGGACTATATATATTGAAGACTGAGTGGAAATGTTGCTTGATCATATGTTGTGGATGTAGGTATATCACTGGTTCGTGGAATGATGGGGAAGAGAGAGACAGAGAGAGAGACACTACTGCTTCCCATAGTTGTACAAGCTGTATGAAATATGACTATAGATATTGTACAGACTGAGTAGAAATGTTTCTTGATGGTATGTGATGGATGTAGTTATATCAGTGTTTTATGG
The DNA here is from genome assembly GCA_027040585.1 of Acidobacteriota bacterium. Taxonomy (GTDB): domain Bacteria; phylum Acidobacteriota; class JAAYUB01; order JAAYUB01; family JAMOQF01; genus JAMOQF01. The sequence continues at coordinate 516 of JALULU010000032.1, forward strand.
AATGGTGAGAGAGAGAGAGAGAGAGAGAGAGAGAGACACTGCTGCGTCCCATAGTTGTACAAGCTGTGTGAAATATGACTATATATATTGTACAGACTGAATGAAAATGTTTCCAGATGGTATGTTGTGGATGTAGGTATATCAGTGTTTTATGGAATGACAGGTAATGTTTGATGAGACTGAAGATAACATGGACTGACTGTGGGTGTGATGTTTCATTCCATGCAGTGTGTTGTACATTTTGTAGCATAATATTTATCTAGCATGTTTTTGTTAGTATTAATTATTGTGTGCCCAGCTGTTCTCAGGCTTTTTAAACTCAGAAAGAGACAGACAGTCAGAAAGAGAGTGAGAGAGAGAGACAGAGAGACAGATAAAGAAAGGGAGACAGGGAGGGAGAGAAACAGAGAGGGAGGGAGAGATAGAGAAAGAGATAGAGACAAACAGGAGGGAGGGAGGGAGATAGAGAGGCAGAGAGAGAGACAGAGAGATAGATAGGAGGGAGAG
>JALULU010000033.1 GCA_027040585.1 Acidobacteriota bacterium
GTTAAATTAAATTATGAAAAATTTTTGGAAGATTTTTTTAAAAATTTAAAGGATATAGACAAAATTTATTTTGGCGCAACTGGCTATGGAAAGGGGGTTATTTCTAAAATTAAAAATGGGAATATACTACCTGAGATAATTGCACACGTTAGGGGAGCAATTTTTTTAAGTGGTGAAAAGGATTTTACCCTTTTAGATATTGGGGGGCAGGATACAAAGGTTGCAAAGATTGTAAGTGGCAAACTAATAGATTTTAAAATGAATGACAAATGTGCTGCTGGTAGTGGAAGATACATAGAAAACATTGCCCGAATACTTGATATTGAAGTGGATGAATTTGGAAAATATTACAAAAATGATGTTTATATATCATCTATTTGTGCCACCTTTGGTGAGTCAGAGGTGATAAGTAGAATTGCCGAGGGCTATACCACAGAGGAGATTTGTTCTGGTGTAAATAAAGCAGTAGTCAGAAGAGTTCTACCAGATTTAATAAGATTTAAAAGTGATTTACTTATAATAACTGGTGGAATTTCTAAAAATCTTGCAATAGTAAAATTGATAAAAGATGAAAAAATTTTTGAAAAAGTTTTAGTACTGGAAAATTCAGAATATTGTGGAGCCATTGGAACAATTGTATGATAAATTAAGTGAAGTATTTAAATGTGTAAAATGTGGTAAGTGTTTACCTGTTTGTCCAATTTACGAATTATCTCCGGATGAATACAGTGGAGCAAGGGGTAAGTGCCTTATAATTAAATTTTTTTTAGATAAAAAAATAGAAATTTCAACAAACTCATTCAGAAAAATTTTGTCAAAATGTTGCTACTGCTTAAGGTGCCAGGCACGTTGTCAGGTGGGAATAGATTTCAAGGCCATCATTCCCCTTGCAAGGTTTTTATCACTTGGGGGAGAACTTAAAAGATTTGATGTAAAAGCTGTTTTAGATAAAAAAAATAAAAATAATATTCTTTTTGTAAGAAGTGATGACTTAAACAAATTTAAAGAACTTTTTCCCCATATTTTTGATTTTCTATCAGGTGAGAAATTTAAAGTTGTTTTTTATGATAAATTTCTCAGGGGTTTATTTTTTGATAGAGAATTGGATGTTGACGGAGTTTTTGACAAAATTGAGCCCTATTTAGGTGATAGATTTTATTTTCTCGATTCCTTAGATGGTTTTTTATTACAAAATTTCTTTTTTGAACTTTTTTTTAACATTAAAGATTCACTCAAACTGAAAAATAATGTTTCCTTTTTAGAAGAACTCTTTTTAAATGAAAATATTTTGGCTCCATTTTTTTTAGAGATGAAATTTGAGGGTTATGAAAATATCAGTTATAACATTCCATTTGAATTAGTACAGAATGATTTAAGAGACCTGGCGTTAAAAAAATTTGGAATTGGTAATTTTAAGGGAATAACTTTTTATCCACCTTTTTTTCAGTTTTTTTAATATTCTATTGAAACTCAATCTTTTTAACCACTCTTTTTGAATATAATTTATCCCCGGTAGCAATACCATTTTTTCCGCCTCCGACAATGCAAAGGTGAAACACTATTCTCTTTCCCATTTGAAGATATCCAAGTTTATCTCTTTTTCCCTTTTGTCCGGGTATGCCGACAACCGCATAAAAGGGATCTCCTCCGGCTTTTATCTGCCCTTCTCCCACCTCAACTATTCTATGTGGAATTACATAGTAAATGGGAAGAACACTCTCTTCTTGTGATAAAATATTTATAAGGAAAAAATTTGTTTTTTCTAAAGTATACTCTAAATAACAGGTTCTCATTTCACCGTCGATGGGCTCACTGTATTTTTCAGTCTCTATGAATATCCACTTTTTAGACTCATCTATTTTTAACGGTGGCTCAGTTTCTTGCTTGCCTTTGTTTTTATTTTTTTTTAGTAGAAAAAGTGCTCCCCCAAATCCCAATAATGAACCGCTTATACCAGATATTATTGATATCTTTTTTAAAGATACTTTTTTCTTTTTTTCTTTTTTCTCATTATTTTTACTTTTTTCCAACTCTTTTTTTTCTTTTTTTGATATTTTTCCCATTTTTATAACTCTTTAAAAAATTTTTCATCTAAAAAATTTACTTCATATTTTATCATTTCTTCTATTTTTTTCCCGGTTTTCGTTTCAAAATAATCTTTCATAGAGGGGATTTCCCCTATGGATTCATCTAAAGTTATTTTTTCCACTCTATACATTGGGAAAAATGATGTTGTAAAACTTAATTGACTGTCGTTTCTACCGTAGGACATGTTAATAAACTCTTCAAATCCTTTTAAATTGATTCCACTTAGCCAAACTCCTGCGGGAGAGTATTTTTGTAATATTCCCCAATACTTTTCCTTTGGAGAATGTAAATGAATTACTACAAATAGGGATTGCTTTTTCATAAACGTTATACCATAAATTTATTTAATAAGTTTTTCATACTTTCTATAAAGATTTATACAACATTTATTCATTTTTTTCCAGACAATTTATTTATTTTTTTGTGCCTGGCACCAATTCAATTCTGTGCCTGGCACCAATTCAATTCTGCAAAAAATTGTGCCTGGCACCATTTTGAATTAAACAATTTGTTGCTATTTTTAATCAATATTTTATTGTATAATTTCTAATTTAGATAAATGGGGAGATTGATATGCGTATAGCTATAAAAAAAAATCTAATTTTTATTCTTATTTTTTTGTTGCTTTTTTCAATTTTTATGTTTGGAGAAAATCCAGATAAGATGATCAAAAAACTTGCCCCGAAGTATCAGAGATGGTGGAATATGGTTTACTGGATAATAACTCCACAGGAGAAAAAGACATTTTTTAAGCTTCAAAACGATAGGGAAAGAGATATTTTTATTAAGGCCTTTTGGAAACATAGGGACCCTACTCCCGGTACTCCAAGGAATGAATATAAGGAAGAGATAGAGAGACGATTCAGGTACGTAAATAGATATTTTAGAACACTTTCTCCTAAGCCCCCATGGATGACTGATATGGGAAGGATTTATATGATTTTAGGTGAGCCCATAAGTAGAGATCATTTTGTGATGACTAATGATGTTTTTCCGTGTGAAGTATGGTGTTATTATGGAAATCCACAGTTTGGTTTACCCACACATTTCTGCCTTGTTTTTTTTAAAAGAAGGGGGGTAGGTGAATATGAACTTTACAATCCAGTTACAGATGGGCCTGCTGCACTTATAAATAGTAGAGATAATATGTTAGATACAACAGATTATGAAAAGATGTATGAAAAGCTTCAGCAACTTGAACCAACCCTTGCTCCTTATTCTCTATCAATAATTCCTGGTGAAATTCCCACAGATTATTCTCCAGATATCAGAACGCTATTTTATTTCAAAAATATTGCAGAGTACCCTTATAAAAAAGTTGATACCACCTATGCGAGGAATTTCTTAAAATATAAAGGTAAGGTTGATGCAAGATACTCCTCAAATTTTATTCCATCGGATTTCTCTTATGCAATTACATACAATCCAGAAATGAATCTGTACTTTGTAAACTATGTCCTGGCTATAAAAAGTTTAAGTCTTGGCTCATATAACGACAAACCTTATGTTAATTTTGAGTTATATGGAACCATTAAGGATTTAAAAACAAATAAGGAAATCTTCCACTACATGAAGAAATTTCCTCTCAGTTTTACCAAAAAACAACTTGAAGAAATAAAATCTGGAGGATTTGGCCTTTCAGATATGGTGGCAGTGGTGCCAGGCACATATAAAGTTGAACTTTTATTAAAAAACACAGTTTCCTATGAATTTTCTTATGTTGAGAGGGAAATAAAGATTCCCAATGTTAAAGATAGACCTTTTATTTCTTCTCTTCTCTTTGGGCATGATGAAACTACAGATAGCTCCCTTTCAATTAAGCCCTATAAGATTGGAAATGTTTTGTTAAGTGCTGGAACAAAGAACGCAGCAGGTACAAGGGATAAAATGTATATCTTATTTCAACTTGGAAATATTTCAAAGGATCTTAAAAATAATGGCTTTTTACATCTTATTTATGACAAAAAAAATGTTGATAAATATGAATTTTTAAAGGAAGAGAAAATACCACTTTCTACTTTTACAGGCGTGAATAATCCATTTCTTTTGAAAATTCTTAATCCAAAATCTTTAGAGGCAGGAAAATATAAGCTTGAAGTTACTTTAAGAAATGGGGACAAAATATATGACAGAAAAATTTCCTACTTCTCGATTTCGCCAAAATCCACTCTTCCTAAACCAACTGTTTTTTATAAAACATTGCCTTTTAGAAATAGATTTGTGGTTTACTATTTTTATGGTGAGGAATTAAAAAATATAGGTAAGTATGATAAGGCAATATTTTATGCAAAAAAGGGGCTAAAAATAAATTCAGTTTTTTCGCCTCTATATGAGCTTCTTTTAGATTCTTATATCAAAGAAAACAACTTGGAACAGGCAAAGGCATTAATAAATACCATTCCACCTGCTGCCATAAACGATAAGATTCTTTTTTTAGAAGGTGTTGTTTATGAAGTAAGCGGAAACAGCGAAAAAGCAATTGAACTTTATAAGAAATCCATTAGTTTAAACGGTAGGAACTTTCTATCTTTAAGGGCTCTTGGACTTTTACTTTGTAAAATGAATGATAAAGAAGGAATTGGTTATATTAAAAGGGCTCTTGAGATTAAACCC
>JALULU010000034.1 GCA_027040585.1 Acidobacteriota bacterium
TATTCCAATACCATTCGACAAAACCTTTATGTTTTGTTTCGGCAATTTTTATAGCCTTTTTTATAATATACTCTCCGCTTGCATCTTTCGCATTTAACAAATTCTTTCCCTCAAGTCCTTTATCCGGTGGAAGCAAAATGTTGACACCTTTCATATTGAAGATAAAAAAGTATCCCTCTCCGTTATCAAATCTAATCGGACATATAGCCTGTTTTATAATGTTGATTAGCCTGTTTTTTGGTATATCTTTATTGTTTTTATAAATATTCATTATTATACGATAGGCTATACCTACCCTCTCTTTTAATTTTGGTTTTACCCTGTCGTTTATGTGTTGGTAATCGTTTCTTATAATATTAAATGCGGCTTTTATTTTATTCTTCTCAACATTTATGGCGTTTTTTACATATAGATTTTCTACATATTTCATATTGTCTTTAACAATTTTCCTCTGCTGCATCGTATAGACCAAAATAAACAAAAACATAGATAAAAGCAGGGATAAAACAGGTAAAATCAGTATGAGAAAAGGCAATTTTTTTTCATTCAATTTAGACTCCTGTTTTATTTTAGGTCAAGTTCAACCAAAGTTTCAAAATGATGAGTTTGCGGAAACATGTCAAACAATATAACTTTGTCTATTATATAAGAATCTTTTAATGTTATCAAGTCCCTTGCAAGAGTGGAAGGCTCACAAGAAACATACAACACATATTTAGGCTTATTCCTATCTATATACTCAACAACACTCCTCGCTCCTGCTCTTGGCGGGTCCAATATAACGCAATCAGGAGGTTCGATATCAATATTAAAAGGTTTTGTAAGATTTTTTCTTATCGATTTTGCAGTATTTGTCAGCTTCAACCTTTTGGCATTACGGTTAAACGAATTAAGGGCACTTTTGCTTGAATCAAAACCGACAACATTTATGCCGTATGCAGCAAGAGGAATAGAAAAATTTCCAATACCTCCGAAAAAATCAAAAACCTTATTGACGTTCTTTTGTCTTATACTATCAA
>JALULU010000035.1 GCA_027040585.1 Acidobacteriota bacterium
CCACCTATAACCTCTCCAAATTCACTGTAGAACACTGCACTTTGTCCCGGTGTGATTGCAGATTGTGGTTCATCAAAACTTACATAACAACTCTTATCATCACTTAACCTAACTCTTCCCATTTTTTCAACGAATTGGGATCTTATTTTAATCAGGCAATTAAATTCCACAGGAGGAGTTTTATAAAGTATCCAGTTGCAATTTTTAACAAGGAAATCTTTTTTATAGAGGTCACTTTTATCGCCGAGTATTACCTCATTTTTTTCTGGATTGATATCCATAACATAAAGTGGCTTTCCAAGTGCAACGCCGATTCCCCTTCTCTGGCCTATTGTAAAGTTCCATATGCCCTCATGTTTTCCAATAACCTCACCCCTGTAAGTTATATCTCCTTTTATTTTTTTTAAACACATTTTTTCTAAAAACTTTCTATAATCACTTTCTACAAAGCATATTTCCTGACTTTCTGAGTAATTTTCATACTTTTCTTTTAAAGTTTTACCAAGTGGGAAAATTGTTTTTGAGAGAATTTCCTGTGAGAGTCTGTAAAGAAAATAGGTCTGGTCCTTTTTTTCATCTAAACTTTTTTTAAGTACAAATCTTTTAAATTTAAAATTGTAGTAGATATCTGCATAGTGCCCTGTTGATATGTATTTAATCCCAAGTTTTTTTGCAAATTGAAAAATATATTTAAATTTTACCTTTTGATTGCAAATTATACATGGAGAAGGTGTTCTACCAATTTTATATTCCTCTATAAAATACTCTTTAACCTCTTTTTTAAATTTGTCACTTACATCTAATGTATAATGTTTTATATTTTCCTTTTCACAAATCTTTTTTGACCTTTCGATATTTTTTTTATCTATTTGAGAATAATTGTTAAAAACAAGGGTAAGAGAAATAACTTCAAAATTTGCATCCTTTAAAATTTTTAGTGCCTTTAAACTGTCTCTTCCACCGCTTAGCCCTAAAACAATTTTTTCCTTCATAAAAAAAATCTCTTTTAGTTTAAAGTACATTTTACTAAACTTAGAACCTATGCTAAAAGAGAAAAAAATAGTTATAACAAGAGATTATGAAAGTTCTGTTGAGTTTGGCAAATTAATTGAGGAAAAAGGGGGTATCCCAGTAATTTTTCCAACCATTAGATTTGTTGAAAATTTTGAGATGGACTCTGATTTTTTGGGCCATATTGGAGATTTTGATTTTTTAATTTTCCCATCTAAAAACAGTGTTAAATTTTTTTTAAAAAAAGTTTCTTTAAATGAGCTCTCGGGATTAAAGGTATTTGCAGTTGGAGATAAAACAAAATATGTTCTTGAGGAAATGGGGGTAAAGGTTGATGGAACTCCTGAAAAATTTACCGGGAAATCCCTTTCTAAATTTATTTTAGAAAATTATGACATATCTGGTAAAAAAATACTTATTCCATCTTCACATATTGCTAAAAAGGAAAACTACAGAGAACTTGAGGAAAAAGGTGCAGTGGTCTTTTTCTGGAGTGTCTATTTGAATAAAAAGTTTTATCCACCAAAAAAGAAAATAGATGAAGTTTTACATTCTGATTACATAACTTTCTTTTCCCCATCTGCTGTTTCAAATTTTTTTGAAATGGTTAATTTAAAAAAATTAAATAGAAGAATAAAATTTGTCTCCATAGGACCCACAACTTCAAAAAAGATTTCCTCTCTTGGTTTTAAAGATTTTTTGGAAGCTAAAAAACACAATTCTAACGGTGTAATTGAGATCATTTTAAATGATATTGTTGTAAAATAATACACTCATTTTATTTTTGTCTTATTTTGCAACAAAAATCTTAACATTTTATTGGCATATTATTTGCTCTTAATTTATGTGAGGTGGAAGATGAAAACTGGAATAGCTGTAATTCAGGATAATGTTGCTGTGAATTTTGACAGTTCAGATGAGCTTGTAGTATTTGATTGTAATGGAAATACTGAAACATTTAAAAAACCGTGGCAACCTGGAGAATTTATTGACCTTTTAGTAAAAAAGGAAGTTTTCACACTTTTATGTGGTGGTATAAAGAGGTCAGATATGAGATTTTTGATACTTAATGGTATAGATGTTATCCCCTGGGTTAGAGGTAGTGTAAAGGATGTAATTGATGCTTTTTGTGGAAATAATTTTGTTCCAGAGAAATTTTTCATGCCGGGGGGAAGGAGATTTAGAAGGAGATGGGGAAGAAATTTTTAAAATTTTTTTAAAGGAGGTGTTTTATGCCATTTGGAGATAGGACAGGGCCATTAGGAGCAGGACCAATGACTGGTAGGGGGGCAGGTTATTGCACAGGGAATGGAGTTCCCGGATATATGAATCCAGTTGGTAGAGGATTTGGCAGAGGTTTTGGCGGTGGATTTGGTAGAGGCTTTTTTGGTAGGGGAAGAGGTTATAGACATATGTATTATTTGACAGGTGTTCCTGGATGGGCAAGATATGGGTATACTCCACCGGTAGCCAATCAAATGGATGAAAAGAAATTTCTTGAAAATGAAGCAAAGGCTCTTGAAGAGGAGTTAAAACTTGTAAAGGAAAGACTTAATAAATTGGAAAAAGGAGAAGAAAAATGAGAGGTAGTGGAAAAGGTGGAGGAAGTGGAAGAGGTTCAGGAAAAGGCGCTGGAAAAGGCAGAATGGGTGGATTTGGCTTAGGTCCCGGTGGATTTTGTGTGTGCCCAAATTGTGGTGAGAAAGTAAGCCACGCACAGGGAATTCCCTGTAATAAGATGAAATGCCCCAAATGTGGAACTGTTATGACAAGAGGGTAGGTTTTAACCTACTCTCTTTCCTATTTTAAATTTTTAAATAGTTCTTTTAATTCTTTTATTTTTTCTCTTATCACTATCGCTTCTTCAAATTTAAACTGATGTGCAAGGTCCATCATTTCATTTTCAAGTTCTTTTATTGTTTCTTTTATGTCTCTTTTATCTGAGATCTTTGAAATTAAATCTTCTACCCTTTCTGATACCTTTAATATTTCATCTTCTTTTTGGCCTATAAGTGTAAATTTGATGGATTTTTTTATAGATTTAGGTTTTAAGTTATGTTTTTCATTATATTCCATCTGAATTTTTCTTCTCCTATTGGTCTCATCCATTGCCCTTTTCATTCCATAAGTGATTTTGTCTCCAAACATTATTACTTTGCCATTTAAATTTCTTGCTGCACGTCCTATTGTTTGAATAAGGGATGTATATGACCTTAAAAAGCCTTCTCTATCTGCATCAAATATTAAAATTAGTGATACCTCTGGAAGATCAAGACCTTCCCTTAAAAGATTTACTCCAACAATTACATCAATTTCTCCTTCTCTCAGCCCCTTTAATATTTTAATCCTCTCGATTGTCTTTATTTCAGAATGTAAATATTTTGCATTTATGCCAACTTCTTTTAAAAATTTTGTTAAATCTTCGGAAAGTTTTTTTGTAAGTGTTGTAATTAGCACTCTTTCTTTTCTTTTAACAACTTTTTTAATCTCAGATATAGCAATTTCTATCTGGTTCTTTGTGGGTTTTACTTCAATTTCGGGATCAAGTAATCCCGTTGGCCTTATGATTAATTCATACATGTTTTCACTTGAATTTTCCATTTCAAATTTCCCTGGAGTTGCTGAAACAAAAAGAATCTGCTTTGCTTTTTTCATAAATTCACTGAAGTTTAAAGGTCTGTTATCAAGTGCTGAAGGGAGCCTAAAACCAAAATCAACAAGAGTTTTTTTACGAGATCTGTCCCCTTCATACATTCCTCTGATCTGTGGAACTGTTACATGTGATTCATCTATGAAAATTAAATAGTCGTCTGGAAAATAGTCTAAAAGTGTTGGAGGTGGTTCCCCGGGTTTTCTGCCTGTTATGTGTCTTGAGTAGTTTTCAATTCCATGACAGTATCCCATTTCCCTGAGCATTTCAATGTCATATTTTGTTCTCTCAAGAATTCGCTGTGCCTCTATCAATTTATTTTTATCTAAGAGTTTTTTGTGGTACCAATTTAATTCCTCTTCAATATTCTTTGTTATCTCATCCCACCTTTTTTTTGGAATTACAAAGTGTGTGGCAGGAAATATAATGATTTCTTTCTCCTTTGAAATTATTTTTCCTGTTGTTTTGTCAAAAATTGAAATTGACTCAAGTTCATTTCCAAAAAAATCCAGTTTTATGGGATTTCCCCCTGAAGGTGGGTAAATATCAATACTATCCCCTCTTATTCTATATCTACCGGGAAGAAGCTCATAATCATTTCTCTCATATTGAAGCTCAGTTAGCTTTTTTAAAAGTTTAATCCTTTCGAAATTCATTCCAACTTTTAATTGAAGTGTCAATTTGTAGTAAATCTCCGGGGATCCAAGTCCATAGATGCAGGAAACACTTGAAACAATAATAACGTCCCTTCTTTCAAGTAGTGCCATTGTTGCACTGTGCCTTAATTTATCTATTTCTTCATTTATTTTTGCGTCTTTATCAATATAAATATCTTCAGCTGGAAGATATGCTTCAGGTTGGTAGTAGTCATAATAACTTACAAAATATTCAACACGATTTTCAGGGAAGAAGTTTTTAAATTCTTGATATAATTGTGCTGTAAGTGTTTTATTGTGAGACAATACAAGAGTAGGTCTATTTAGCTTTTCTATCACCTTTGCCATTACAAAGGTTTTTCCACTGCCTGTTATTCCTACAAGGGTTTGGAATTTATTACCATTTTCTATTGATTTAATAATTTTTCCAATTACTTTTTTTTGAGGTATTGTGGGTGAAAAATCTGATATGACCTTAAATTTTACCACTTTTCTTAAAGAAATCTCTATATAGTTTATTTAATTCTTTAATACTTTCAGGAGTTATTCCACCATACCACGCTATCCATTCCCCCGGAATGTATGCAATTTTTACATTGGAATCCAGTTTTAAATCTTCAATGATTTCTAAAGGTTCCACTTCGTGGAAATTATATGGTTCTGATGGCAAAAGTAGAAGTTCAAAATCTTTTTTTAAGATGTCTTCCTCATATAATTTAAAGTACCTTTTTTTATTTTTTTTAAAAACGTTTTCAAATCCACATTTAGAGAGTAAATCATTTGAAAATGTATCTTCATTAAAAGACATATAGGGATTTCTCCAGATTGGCAAGAATGTTGTAATCTTTTTTGAAGGATTACCTTTTTTTAATTCTTTTTTTATATTTTCAATAATTTGTAGTGGCTTTTCGATTTTAAAGATTTTTTCCAGATGCATTAGAAAAGTTATTATATCTTCAACATTTTTTATGTATGAAATATATACTTTAAACCCATTTTCAATTAGGGATTCAATGTCCTTTTTAGAATTCTCATCCTTATCTGCAATTATTAAATCAGGTGTCAGGGATATTATTTTATCTATATCTATTTTTTTTGGTGTTCCAACGCTTTTTATTTTCTTAACATTTTCAGGACTCTTACAAAAATCTGTTCTTCCTATAACTTTTTCCCCACATCCTATTTTAAAAAGAGTATGAGTTATAGAAGGTACTAAAGATATTACCCTCTCTGGTATGTCAACAAAATTTATGTCCCTTTCGAGAAAATCCCTTATGGCAATCATTTTAAAGTCCTTTCCAATTTTCCATTTCCGTTTTTAAGAACATCTGACGTTCTTCTTCAGTCATAATTCTTTCTTTAAATTCAATTTTAAGGTTTAGGTGGGATAATTTGTCTAAAATACTTCCCTTTAACATATCTTTAATGGGAATATTTGGAAAGGGATAAGCCATTTCTATGGTTACGGTATCATTTTCTACTTTATAATCTGAGATGATCCCCAATTTAATAAGTGATGCATTAATAGCAGGATGCATAACTTCATTTAAAAGTTTCTCCACTTTTTCCTTCATTTTTTTACTCCTTCAACTTGATGGAAAGATGATTTTATATCATGTTATCTTTTTTTCAATACTAAATTCAAAAATTTTACCTGCTTTGTTTACAATAGAGCATAAAAATTGTAAAATTAAAATGTGTGAACATTAAAGGTGTTATTATGTCCCTTTGAGAGATAAAATGGAAGGCCTTGGTAATTTATTCAAAGAAAAAAGGGAAGCCCTCGGACTTACCTTAAGTGATGTTTCAGAAGAGATTAAAATCGGTGTCAACTTCCTTCAGGCAATTGAAAAAGATGATTTTGGGAAGTTGCCAAAAGGAGTTTACGCAAGGTTATTTTTGAAAAAGTATGCACAGTTTTTAGAACTCGATACCAACGAAGTCTTGAAAAAGTTTTATGAATTTGCGAAAGTTACCCCCGATGACAATAGCAATATAGTTTTAAGAGAAAGAGATAAATTTATAGCAGCCACGGAATCTTCTTACAGTGTAAAATTAATTATTTTTCTTTTTTTCCTCCTTTTGATTTTGTCATCTTTTCTTTACTACTTTTTTATCAGAAACAATGGATTTGAATCTTTAAAATCAAAAATTTTCATTCATGAGATTACAAAAAAGGAAAATCTGCAAAAAGAAAAAAAAGTTGAAAAACTACCTAAAAAAGAAGAAACTACTTTTAAAGAAAGTGTTAATCCTGAAAGATTTGAAGAGGTAAGGTTATTGGCTGAAGGAAAATGCTGGATTAAAGTAAGTGTTGACGGTGGAGAAGAAAAGGAATATATGTTAAACAGTGATGAAGTCAAGATAAAGTTTAAAAAAGAGATAAATCTGATTTTAGGTAATGCAGGCGCAATAGATATGTATATCAATGGGAAAAAATGTGCTCCATTAGGTAGTCCTGGAGAGGTGAAAAGCTTTACAATAGATAAAGAAAATGAGAAATCTTTTCTGGAGGAAAATAAGTCCAATGGTAACTGAAAAAAATCCAATTCTTGCAGCTATAAAAAGGGGAGATGCCCCTGAGATGCTAAAAGATGCTGCTTCAAAGGGTGCATTGCCTCTTCCACCAGAAATTTTGTTTCAAATACAAATTCTTCTAACCTCTGATAAAAACGAAAAGATTAGAAAGAATGCTTTAAAATCTTTGAAGGAAAGATATAATTCTGAAATTTTGATGATACTTGAAGATAAAAATGTTGACCCGAAAATTATAGATTTTTGTGGAAGATTTTACCTCTCAAGAAAAGAAATCCTTGAAAAGGTTGTAACTCACCCTAAGGTTCCCCATAGGACACTTATAGAAATTGCCCCAAAGGTAAATCTTTCAATTGCAGAACTTATAATAAATAACCAGATAAAATTAATTGAAGAACCTAAAATTATTAGTGCCCTGAGAAAAAACCCCCATTTAACCCCTGCAAATCTAACGAGACTTTCTGAGATTGAGAGAGATTTTTTAGGGGGAGATAAGGCTGAGTATAAATTAAAGGAAGAGAGTACAGAGGAATTGGAGGAAGAACTTTTAGATGAAGTAAAAGAAGAAGTTGAGGAGGGAGCTGAGGATCTTGAAAAATCAATATTAAATAAGCTTCCAATTGATGTTTCTAAAGAAGAACTTGAAGAACTTTCCAAAACAAGTGAAATAAATATTTCCAAAGAAGAGGTGGAGCCTGAAAAATTAACTGTTTTGCAGAGACTAAACAAAATGACAGTTAGCGAGAAAATTAAAACAGCACTTATGGGAAATAGGGAGGAGAGGGGAATACTTGTGAGAGATTCAAACAGACTTGTTGCAGTCACTGTTCTTTCAAGTCCCAAAATAACAGAAAGTGAAATAGATGCGATCTCTCAGATGAGGAATGTCCATCAGGATGTTTTGAGAATTATTGGGACCAATAGAGAATGGCTTAAAAAAAGTAAGATAGTAAGAAATCTTGTAAAAAACCCCAAAACTCCTATTGCCATTTCTCTTAATTTAATAAACAGGTTAACAAAGCAAGACCTAAAATTTTTAGTAAATGATAAGTCAGTTCCGGATGCATTAAGAAGAACAGCAAAGAGGCTAATAGCAAAAAAGGGTGGATAAATGAGGAAGTTTTTTTTATCACTTTTTTTATTAATTATTTCCATAAATTTGTTTGGTGAAAAATTTTATAAATATATTGACAGCAATGGTGAGGTTGTATATTGCAATAGGAAGCCAAGAAATATTTCCCCCAAGAAAGTTAAGGTATATGAGATTAAGAGGAAGAGGAAAGATTTGATTCAATTTGACAACGAGAGATATAACCGCTATGACGACATCATAAGAAAATATTCAAAAAAATATGGTGTAGATTTCAATTTAATAAAAACTGTTATTCTTGTGGAATCAAATTTCAATCCAAACGCTGTATCCCCTAAAGGTGCCATAGGTTTGATGCAACTTTTACCGAATACTGCAATAAGATTTGGTGTAGATGATCCTTATGACCCTGATCAAAATATTATGGGTGGAACAAAATACTTAAAATATTTAATTAAAATGTTTGATGGAGATTTAAAACTTGTTTTGTCTGCTTATAATGCAGGTGAAAATTTGATTAAAAAAATAAATAGGATTCCAAATTATAGTGAAACAAAAAGATATGTAAAAAAAATCATTGAAATATATGGAGATAAAAGTGTGCCTGTGAATGCTAATTATGTTTATAAGAGAAAGAAAAAATTTTATAAATATTTTGACAAAAATGGAGTACTCGTTTTAACAAATGTCTCACCTTCTGCCACTGCAAAGGTTATTAATTAGTGAAACTTTTTCTATAATTTTTTCGTAATTTAAATCTGAATATTACAATGGAGGTATTTTATGAAAAGGAAAATTTTTTATCTTTTTTTTATTTTACTCTTGGGAACTTTAACATTTTCCCAGGATCTAAATAAGATTATAGATTGCTCTATTAAGGCATCTGGTGGAAAAGAAAATCTTGCAAAAATTAATAGTATACATCTAACAGGAAAGGTAATTAGTATGGGAATGACTTTACCTATTAATATTTATATGAAAAAGCCAGATAAATTGAGATTTGAGACAATTTTTCAGGGAAATAAGATTGTTCAAATAGTAAATGGAAAAAAGGGTTGGATGATAAATCCTCTTTTGTCTCCAGAACCGAAAGAGATGGACAAAAGCACCTTAAAGATGACAAAGGATCAGTTTAGCAATTTAAGCTTTATTAGTAATTTTAAGAAATTAGGATACACAGCTAAATATATTGGTAAAGTAGATGTAGAAGGGGGAGATGCTTATAAATTGGAGTTTACTAAAAAAGGGCGTGAGCCACTATATTTTTACATAGATACAGATAGCTGTATTCCCATTAAGTCAGATTTTTCAGTTAAAAAGGGGAATAATAAGATTTCAGGCTCAATTTTCTTTTCAAACTATAAGAAGGTAAATGGTGTTTACTTTCCATTTTCAATAAGGGTTAAAAGTGGAAGAATGGAACAAAATATAGTTTTTACAAGCATTAAGATAAATGAAAACCTTTCAGATACCCTTTTTGAGGTTAAAGGCATGAAAAAAACAAAAGAAGGAGATGTGAAAAATGAAAAAAAGTAATGTTTTATTCCTTCTCTTTTTGTTTTTATTTTTAACAATTTTTTCATATGGAAATAATTCTTCGCTTCTTGGGGATTTAAAGGCAAGGTTTATAGGACCTGCTGTCACAGGTGGTAGGATTACTTCAATAGATTGTGTAAATAAAAATAGAAATATAATCTATATTGGAACAGCAGGTGGTGGTGTCTGGAAGTCTGTTGATGGTGGAATTACTTTTAAGCCTATATTTGATAAACATGTTATGTCAATTGGCTGTGTTACAGTAGACCAGAAAAATCCAAACATTGTTTGGGTTGGTACCGGTGAGGTCAATGTGAGAAATACTGTCTCAATGGGTAAAGGACTTTTTAAAAGTGAGGATGGTGGCGAAACCTGGAAATGCGTTGGATTTGAGAATTCTGAGAGAATTGCTAAAGTAATTGTGGATCCTGATAATTCAAATATTGTGTACGTGGGAGTTCTTGGACACCTCTGGAATGATAGTAAAGATAGGGGTGTATATGAAACAAAAGATGGTGGAAAAACGTGGAAAAAGATTTTATACGTAAATGAAAAAACAGGATGTATTGATCTTGATATGGATCCTCAAGAGCATAATATTTTGTATGCTTCCATGTGGCAGGTGAGACGACTTCCCTATTTTTTTAAATCTGGCGGACCCGGCAGTGGAATTTATAAAAGTGTTGATGGTGGAAAAACGTGGAAAAAATTAACTAAAGGCCTTCCCAAAGGGAATTTAGGCAGAATAGGCCTTGATATTTGTCAGAATAGACCTTCAACTATTTATGCCCTTGTTGAGGCAAAGAAAACAGGACTTTTTAAGTCTGAAGACTGTGGAGAAACCTGGAAGAGAATCAATTCTTCAAGAGCTGTTAGCATAAGACCTTTTTATTTTTCAACTGTAAAGGTGGATCCAAATAATTTTAAAAAGATCTTTACTTTAAATCTTTCATTTTTTGTTAGTGAAAATGGTGGTAAAAGTTTCGATACTTCACTGTTTTCAGGAGGTGGATTTTCCAGTGGAATGCATCCAGATTTACATGCAATCTGGATAGATCCTAAGGATTCAAACTATATTTTAATTGGAACTGATGGTGGGGTTTATAGGTCATTTGATGGTGGCGCTCATTTTGAATTTCTTTCAAGACTACCTGTATCCCAATTCTATCATGTTAGTTATGATCTTGACTACCCATACCATGTATATGGCGGTCTTCAGGACAATGGCTCATGGATGGGTCCTTCAAAAACTTTTACTGGTTCTATCAGGAATAGGGATTGGAAAAATATTGGAGGAGCAGATGGCTTTTATGCATTTCGTGATTTGAAAGATAAAAATATTGTCTATTTCTCCTGGCAGGGGGGTAGATTTGAGTGGAAAAATATGAAAACAGGTGAGACAAGAGATATAACTCCAAGGCCTGAAAAAGCAGGAGAGAAATACAGATTTAATTGGAATGCAGGAATTTTGCAAAGTAAAGTAGAACCGGGAGTTATTTATCTTGGGGGACAGTATCTATTTAAAACAACGGATAGAGGAGAAAGCTGGAAAAGAATTTCACCAGATCTTACTACTAACGATAAATCAAAACTCACTCAGGAAAATTCTGGTGGTCTAACCCCAGATGATACAACTGCTGAAAATTACTGTTCAATATACACAATTTCGCAATCTCCACTTGATAAAGATATTCTTTGGGTGGGGACTGATGATGGAAATGTGGCAATAACAACTGATGGTGGAAAGCACTGGAATCAGGTTGTAAAAAATATTCCGGATCTTCCAAAAAACACATGGTGTAGTTGTATTGAGGCAAGTCATTTTGATAAAGGAACTGCATACGTGACTTTTGATGGCCATAGAACTGGAGATATAAAACCTTATATTTATAAAACGGATGACTTTGGAAAACACTGGCAAAAGCTTTCTACAAAAGATATTGATGGATATTGCTTTGTTAT
This sequence comes from Acidobacteriota bacterium, assembly GCA_027040585.1. GTDB lineage: Bacteria > Acidobacteriota > JAAYUB01 > JAAYUB01 > JAMOQF01 > JAMOQF01. The sequence goes on from JALULU010000035.1 coordinate 11,441, forward strand.
TAGAGAAGATTTAAAAAATAGAAATTTGCTCTTTCTTGGAACTGAGTTTGGACTTTATACCTCAATTGATGGTGGAAACAGTTGGTTGTCATTTGAAAAAATACTTCCAAAGGTTGAGATAAGAGATATTCAGATTCATCCTGTGACAAATGATTTAATTGTAGGTACATATGGAAGAGGTATTGTAATAATAGATGACATTACTCCACTTAGAAGTATTAACTCTGAATTATTAAAACAAAATGCCGCTGTTTTACCGTCAAGAGCTGCCATAGAAGAAACACCTACAGGCTCTCAAGACTTTCCTGCAAGTGGGGAATTTTTTGGGGAGAATCCTCCAGAAGGGGCCATGATAAGTTACTACCTTAAGAAAAGGCATATTTTTGGAGATATGTTTGTAAAAATTTATGACTCAAAAGGTAAACTTATTAAGACATTGCCTGCTCATAATAGAAAAGGAATCAATAGGATTTATTGGGGTATGAGGTTAAAACCACCAAAGACAGCAAAGACAAATGGACTTAGTATGTGGGCCTTTGTAGGTCCAATGGTGGATGAAGGAACATACACGGTTAAATTAGTAAAAAATGGAAAAGAGTATAGTGGCAATATAAAATTAATTCCTGATCCAAATACACACTATACAAGAGAAGATAGGAAGATTAGGCATGAAGCAGTGATGAATTTATATAATTTGCAGTACAGACTGGCATATATTTCTGACACTATGCTTGATGTCAAAAGACAGGTAAATTCTCTGCTCAAAAAGACAAAAAATAAAGATTTACAGAAAAAATTAAACGATTTAAAGGGTAGAATAGAAAATTTTTATACATCAATTGTTCAGACAAAGGGAATTTTTGTTGAAGGAAAGTTAAGAGAAAAGATAATAGACTTATACTCTTCTGTTATAGGTTATGGTGGAAGGCCAACAAAATCTCAACTTGAGAATTTAAAAGCACTATCTGATGAGGAAAAGGGAAAAGAAGCTGTATTTAAAAAGTTAGAGAATGAAATTTCTGAGATTAACAAAATCTTAAAATCAAAAAATATTACTCCATTAAAAGTTATAACTTTTAAGGAATACAAAGCTAAAGATGAAAAAGAAAGAGGAGATTTGCCAATAGAGATCTATTTTAGAAAATTTGGTTTTTTCCCATATGATTTTTTAGTAACTGCATTTTATTTAATTTAATCTATTGAGGGGAGATTTTTCTCCCCTTAATTTTTTATCTCTTTAAGTTTTTAAATAGAAAATTTGAAATCCTTTTAAAGAGGAAAATCCTATCCTTCTTTTTTGAAATAGAATGACTTTGATTTGGAAAAATATAAACTGAAAAATTTTTATTATTTTCAATGAGTTTGTCTATAAAAGTTAAGCTATTTACAGGGTGAACGTTATCATCGGAAGTCCCAAAACAAATGAGAAGTGGTGATTTGAGATATTTTACAAAGTTAATTGGAGAACTTTCTATATATCCATCTCTGTTATTTTTAGGTAAGCCCATGTATCTTTCCGTATAGATAGAATCATATAATTTCCAATCTGTAACAGGTGCCACACTTACTCCACATTTAAAAATGTTTGGCGCTTTTGTAAGTGCAAAGAGTGTCATATAGCCTCCATAACTCCATCCCCATATACCTATTCTGCTTCCATCTACATATGGAAGGGACTTTAAGTAATTTACACCAATTAACTGGTCTTCAATCTCATATTTACCAAAATTATGGTATATCCAGTCTTCCCATTCTTTACCTCTATTTGTGGAACCTCTATTGTCCAACGAAAATACAATAATTCCATTTTGAGCCATGTACTCATTAAATAAAGTCGTTGTAAATTTCCATCCTTTTTTTACAACCTGATAGTGGGGTCCCCCGTAGACATAAATTAATACAGGATATTTTTTATTTTTATCAAAATTTTGTGGTAAGAACATTTCTGTATAATATTTTATTCCATTTTTTTGAATTGATTTAAATACTGGTTCACGTAAATTATATGTGGTTTCAAGATTTAATTCTTTGCCATTTAATATATATTTTTCGCTTTCATTTTTAAATGATTTTAGATAGATGACATCTGGAAATAGTGTACTTGAGTAATTGTCTATGTAATACTTAAAATCAGGTGATATGCCAATTACTTTATGCCATCCTTCTTTAGAGGTTATTTTTTCGAGTGTTTTACCTTTAAAATCGACTGAATATAGATGGCTTTCCAGTGGATTATTCATTGAAGATGTGAAATAAATTTTTTTGTTTTCCTCATCAACTCCCAAAAGCGCTGTTACTGCCCAACTTCCTCTGGTAATTTTTTTTATTTTTTTATTAGTTATATCATAAAAATAAATATGTAAAAAGCCATCTCTTTCTGATCCCCATAGAAAATCTTTGTTATTTTTAAAAAGGTAAAAAATGTTATTTATGTTTATCCAGGTTTTATAACTTTCTTCAAGGATTGTTTGTGTTTTTAAAGTGTTTAAATTTATTTTTACTAATTTTAGATGGTTTTGTTCCCTATTTAATTCTACCAGGTATAAAAATTCTCCATCTCTGTCAGGGTATATCCTTGCTATGTAAGAATTCCCATCAACTGAATAGATTTCTTTTTTTTCACGTGTAAGTAAATCAAAAATGAATATTTTTACAGGCGGATTGTTTTCCCCTGCATATGGATATTTTTGGAGCTTTAATCTTCCCTTTTCTTTTGTATATATAAGAGGATAATTTCTGACATTTTTTTCTTTTAAATTTACAAAAATTAAAAACCTACTATCGCTACTCCAGAAAGTACCTTTACTCAAATCCAATTCCTCTTCATAAACCCAGTCCCATCTACCATAAATATTTTCTTCTGATCCGTCATTGGTTATTTGAATTTCGTTTTTGTCTTTTAAATTGTAGATAAATAGGTTGCAGTCTTTTATATAAGATATGTAGTTTTCATCTGGTGAAAAATAGATGTATGAAATATTCCCTTTTATAGGCATTGTTTCAATATTTTTCATCTTAGTATCATATAGATATGTTTTGCCTGATGCGGTAAATATGAAAATATTACCATCTCTTGAAAGTTTGTATTCTCCAATTTTTCCATCTTTTAGATTTATCTTTTCTTTTATTAAATTGAAATCTATGAAACTTCGTTCCATTTTTCTTTCTAAGTCAAATAAGAAGTAACCCTTTTCACCATCTTTATTGGCATAGTAAATTAAAGATTTATTATCAAAGCACCAGTGAATTCTGCTTATGTGTGCTCCTCTTAATTCAGGGGTATTATAGATTTCCGAAATTGTCAAATTTTGAGAGAAAATTGAAAAGGTTGAAAATAGCAAGAAAATGAATATTAAAGAAAATTTCTTCATTTTTATCTCCTTAAAGTGGCTACAATTCTTTTATTTTTAATAAGGGATTCAAGCGCATTATTTATATCTTTAAAGATTATATCTGAATTTTTTAAAGTAAGTGAAGATAGCCCTTCTTCACCGATTATTGAAATACCAAGAGCTGATTCCTTTAACATTAATGCATCGTTATTTCCATTTCCCATTGCAATGCAGTTTTCACTTCCAAGTTTTTTTATGAAATTTAGTTTTTCAATATCTTCGTCTTTGCCTTCTAATTTATGCATCTTTATTCCCAGAAAATCTGAAATTTCTTTCCCTTTACCAAAGGTGTCTGCTGTGAGTAAATAAATTTCAAATTCTTTTTTTAAAATTTCTATTTTTTCCTTAACGCCGTCTATAAGTTTTCCTTCAGTTGATATTGTTCCATTTACATCTAAAACTAAATATTTCAAGTTTAAATTTTTAAATCCTTTAATTTCTATTTTCAAAATAAAACTCCATTTAATTGTTATTAAGTTTTTTCAGCGTAGGTTTTCTTTCACCTCCACTGTTTTTATTTCTTTTTATAAGAGTTGGCTTTTTCTTACCTCTATTTTTAACTTTCATCACGTTGTCATATGCAAGCAGTTTTGCCTTTATTTCCTGAAATCTTGAGGTTGTAACAATATATTTCTCTTTGGGGGGAAGACAATTTTCAATTTCCCTTTTAACATATGAAATCCTATCTGGAGTTGATGGATGTGTTCTAAACCAGCTGGCAAATTTTCCCGGGTGTTTCTTTTCCCTTGCCTCCATCTTTTCAAAAAAGTGTATAAAACCATAGGGGTCGTATCCTGCATTCCACGTGTACTCGACTCCTAAAATGTCGGCCTCTTTTTCAGATCCCCTTGTAATTCCTAAAAGTTTTAAGTTAAGTGCAAAGCCAACTCCATTTCTTAAGGCGATACCTCCTGCGCCTCCTATGAAAATAGAAGGCATTGCAGCCCATTGTAATAATTGCATCTTTGTAAGTCTTTCTGTGGCATGTCTTGCTGCAACGTGTCCAGTTTCGTGAGCTATTACACCTGCAAGTTCACACTCTGTATCTGCAGCCTCAATAAGACCCTTATTTACAAATACAAATCCACCGGGTAAGGCAAAAGCGTTTATCTCATCTGTATCAATTATTCTTACACTAAATGGAACATGTGCATCTGAGTGCCTTGAAATGTTTTGCACAATTCCATTTACGTAGTTTAACACTTCAGGATCATTTAAAAGTTTTACATTTTTTTCAACTTCCTGTGCCAGCATTGCTCCAATTTGAATTTCTTTTTTAAAGGATATGAAGTTGGGAAAGAGTAGATATATTCTTCCATTAATGTTTCTATTTCCAATATTTTCAAGATCTGGATATCTGCAGTTTCGTGCTTTCCTCGTTTTTAAATCTGGATTGTTATATGAAAAAACAAAAATTGCCATAATCATAAGAAGCAATAAAATTATAAACTTTTTCATTTTCTCCCCTAAATTTGTTGAATTTTATCTAAGTATAAATTATATTCAATTACTATGCAAAATTACACTATAAAATTTGGATATGGTTTAACAAAATATGTAAAATACTTATTAATAGCGAATATAGCTGTATTTTTGCTACAAACAATTGATCTTACTTTACACTATGGTTTTATAACCTTTTTCGGATCACTTATTCCACTTTTTATAACTGAGAAGTATCAACTGTGGCGATTTATAACTTATATGTTTTTACATGGTGGATTGCTACACATATTCTTTAATATGTTTATTCTATGGATGTTTGGTCCTGAGGTTGAAAGAATACTTGGGGGAATAAGATTCTTAAAGTTTTACTTTTTTTCAGGGATTGGGGCTGGAATTTGCTGCTATTT
>JALULU010000036.1 GCA_027040585.1 Acidobacteriota bacterium
AATCTTAAAAAAGCTATTAAATATCCGTTACTGCCACCTTTTATATTGTCAACCTTCGTAATTTTCCATTTTAAGTTATTGAGAACAGCATATTTTAAGGTTGTATCTGTATCATCGTAAAACAAGAAATGAGGGATATTATATTTATCAAGAGATATAGAAGTGTAGCTTTGATTATTGTATTTGCCATAATCGAAATTATTGATATTGCAATTGTAATTTTTACATTTAGCAACTTTAACTGATAATTTACTATTCAGATAAGAAAAGTAGGAAATAATGAGAGCTCCGGAATCGTCTAAACGAGCATATGGATAGTTATTCTCTGCGCGTGTATGACCATAATTATCAACGGTAACTTTTCTCCAGGCATTGCCATTATAACAGGCGTAATTAATATTTTTTAATAAAGTATTATAATATACAATGCAAGGAATTCCGTTAGAGTTAAGAATTATTTTTGCATAATTTCCCCAATTACTTGAACCGCTAACACTTCCATCAACGATGCTCACATCCCAATTGTTTCCGTCGAAATGAGCATAACACAAACCTTTATAGTAATCAAAAAAAGCGATATGAGGCATATCCAATGAATCTAAATTTAAAGATGCATATGACTCACTTCTTTTTGTATTTTGACTGTTTGGAACTTCAATAAAATGCCAAACTCTGCCATCATAATAAGAATATATCAATTTGTAGGTACCATCATATTGCCAAAAAATAAAATGAGGGTATCCTTTGGAGTCCATAGCAAATGGATAACCAAAATCAATCAAACTATTTTCATCTATTAAGCTTTCACTCCAACTATTTTTACCATTTAGCACATATAAGAAGTCTATATCATGTCCTGTATAAACTCTGCTTAAAATATAAGGTACTCCATTTTTGTCTAAAAACAGAGAGGATGGGTAATATATTGTTGATTCCTTCTCTTTTACTATCTCTATATTCCAATTCCCATTAAATTTATGTGCATACTTTAAAATTCCCATAGAATAGCCAA
>JALULU010000037.1 GCA_027040585.1 Acidobacteriota bacterium
ATATTTTTTTCACCTTATTTGCTCCTATTGAATATCAAATTTATTTGTATTACCTTTTTTAGTAATTACTCCCTGTCTCTCTAAATTTGATACTATACCATCCAATTGTTGTTTTAATTTTACAAGTGAAGCTATTGAAAGTCCAAGTCTTATGAAGACATTTGACTGTAAGTAGTCATCTGGTTGTAAAGAATTTGTTGACATTTTTTTATTAATTTCAATGACATCTTTTAAATCCACAAATCCAACATCTATCACAACATCCATATCAATTTGTGAAATTGAAAAGTGGTTTGCAAACCTCACATTATCCTTGCCTTCTTTATAAATAAGTTTTACCGGTATGTTTTTTCTATTACCCATAACTTTCTCCTTTTATTTATTCTTATAATATTAAAATTTTATACCATTTTTCATTTTTTTTAATTCTTTAATCTTTCTTTCCCTCATATCTTTGCCAATATATTTATCAGGAATTGAATTTAATGTTAACATAGCCTTATCATAATCCTCAATAAATTCATAGCAATCCATCAGAATGAGTTTTGCCCTATTAGTAACATCAGGATAGTTTTTACCACAATTTGAAATGGCTTTATTTAAAAATTCAATTGATGACGAGAAGTTTTTACTGAGATAATATATAATACCAATATTGAAAAGAATCCTGCATTTTAATTCAGGTGGTGGATTTTCCTTTAGCAATCTTTTATATCCTATAAGGGCTTTTTCAAATTTTTTTTCATTTTTATAAAGATCTAAAATCTTAAAAGATAATTTTATTTTCTCATCTTTATCTTTAGTCAATTCACTACATTTTTTAAGATAAAATATTGCCTTTTCATAATCTCCAATTGTCTCATAAATTTCAGAAAGGGAGCGTAAAATTTTTTTCCTTGATAAATCGTTTGTTGCGTATTTCTCCGCACTCTCATATGAATCTATTCCCTTCTGATATTTTTTTAAAGAATAAAAATATATATCACCGAGCATGAAATAGTATTTACATTTGTCTTTATCAGATGAAACAAGGTTTAAAATATTATGAATTGTAGAAACGGCTTCTTTATATTTTTCATTGCTAAGTTCCAGTGAAAGCTGGCTTTTATAGTCATTAACATTTTTAACTTTCACAGTATACCAGGTTAAAAATATAAGAAGTAATAACAAAATTAAAATAAATGAAAGATTTAACCACTTTTTCTGAAAAAAAATTTTTAGCATTGTCAATCCCTATAAGGGAGGAAACTAAAACTTGCCAACATATCTCCTTCGTCTAATCTAATAACTCTCCCTCCCATTGTATTTCTACCCTCTGTTTTCTTCAGTGAATCAGAAGTGGTGAGCAATATCTTTCCATTTTTAGTTACAAAAAATATTTCACCTTCTTCTTTTATATATTTAACACCTACGACTTTTCCAATTTTTGGAGACACCCTCATATTGATAATTCCCTTTCCACTTCTATGTTGTCTTCTATATTTTTCTATAGGTGTCCTCTTTCCATATCCTTTTTCAGTTACTGTTAAGATATCCCCCTCTTTATCAACTAAGTCAAAACTTATAACCTCATCATCTTTAGATAGATTTATGCCTATAACTCCTCTTGTCCTTCTACCAGTAGGTCTTACTTGATGTTCATCAAATCTTATTGAAAGGCCATTTCTTGTTGAAAGGAAAATATCCATCTCACCATTACTTTTTCTAACACCAATCAATTCGTCATTATCTGCTATTTCAATCGCAAAAATCCCATTTGCCCTGATGTTTGAAAAGAGTTTAATATCTGACTTTTTAACATATCCATTTTTTGTACCAAATACGAGAAAACCTTTCTCTTCAAGATTTTTGAGGGGCATAATAGTTCTTATCTGTTCATTTGGATCAATATTGACAATCCTTCTTATTCCAACTCCCCTTGAAGAAATTTCTCTCTCAGGTATCTCATAAACATTAAACAAATATACCTTGCCTTTATCGGTAAATATCATTAAATAGCTGTGGTTTGAGGCAACAAAGACATCTTCAAGGAAATCATCCTCAACAAAGGAAGTTCCTCTTCTACCCTTACCTCCCTTTTTCTGACTCTGGTAATTCTTTACTGGAGTTCTTTTAATATAACCTTTATGAGTAATGGTTATGACACTGTCTTCATCTGGAATTGTATCCTTTAAGGTAATCTCATCGGTTTCATCAAGTATCTCAGTTCTTCTTCCATCCCCATATTTATTTTTAATCTCAATAAGTTCATTTTTAATGACATTTAAAAGTTTTTTCTCACTCCCAAGAATGGATTCAAGTTCCTCAATTAGCATGAGCAATTTTTTATATTCTTCTAAGAGTTTTTCCCTTTCAAGATTTGTAAGTCTTTGAAGTTTCATATCTAAAATTGCCTGAGCCTGAACTTCTGAAAAGGAAAATTCCTTAATTAAATTCTCTCTGGCAAGTGCTGGAGTTTTTGATGCCTTAATAATTGCAATTACCCTATCAATATTTGAAAGGGCAATTTTTAACCCCTCTAAAATGTGCGCCCTATTTCTCGCCTTATTTAGTTCAAATTTTGTCCTTCTTGTAACAACTTCCCTTCTATGCTGAATAAAGTAATGTAGAAAGCTTTTTAAATCAAGTAGCTTTGGCTGTCTGTTAACAATTGCAAGTAAGATAATCCCGAAACTCATTTGAAGGGATGTTTTTTTATAGAGGTTATTAAGTACAATTTCAGGATTACTATCCCTTTTTAGTTCAATTACAATTCTCATCCCATCCCTATCTGACTCATCCCTTATATCACTTATACCTTCAATTTTTTTATCCTTTACTAAATTTGCAATAGCCTCAATTAGTTTTGCCTTATTTAACTGATATGGAATTTCCTTTATGACAATAGATTTTTTCTTATCCCCTTCAATAAAGGCCTTTCCTCTAATTTTAATTATCCCCTTACCTGTCTTATAGGCTTCAATTATCCCCTTTCTTCCATAAATGTAAGCACCAGTTGGGAAATCTGGACCCTTTATAAACTTCATCAAATCTTCAACTGTGGCAGATGGATTATCTATAAGATGGACAATGCCATCAATTACCTCTTCAAGTGAGTGTGGTGGAATATTTGTTGACATACCAACGGCAATTCCAGAGGAGCCGTTAATTAAAAGATTTGGTATTTTAGATGGTAGAACAACAGGTTCTTTTAGGGATTCATCGTAATTTGGGACAAAGTCCACAGTATCCTTGTCAATATCTGCTAAAAGTTCTTCAGAGATTTTTGCAAGCCTTATCTCAGTATAACGCATTGCAGCGGGGGAATCCCCATCAATTGATCCAAAATTACCCTGCCCATCAATAAGTGGATACCTCATTGAAAAGTCTTGAGCCATCCTCACAATTGCATCATAGACAGGTGTGTCCCCGTGGGGATGATATTTACCGATAACATCTCCAACAATTCTGGCACTCTTTTTAAAGGGTTTATTGTGGGTATTGCCAAGATCGTTCATTGCAAACAGGATTCTTCTGTGAACAGGTTTAAGCCCATCCCTCACATCTGGCAAAGCCCTTGAAATAATGACACTCATTGCATAATCCATAAATGAGGTCTTCATCTCATCATTTATGTTTACCACTTTTATTCCATTTGCTTCCATAAAATCCACCTCCAATAACAGAGGAAATTATACAGTAAACAGAGTATTTTAGCAATTAATAAAAGGAAATTGAGGGAGTGGGGGTAAGAAATTTTTGGGGTCAGACCTTGACGATTTTTTAATGCCCTACGGTGAGTATAAGCGTAGTACGGGATTTTGAAACACTTCACTTTCAATTTACACCGAATTATATTCATAGTTAAATCGTTCATATTAAGCACTTAAGCCCGCCATTACTTATACACGATGTTAGGTGTTGGCTTCTTATTTTATGATCATAGCTTCGGGTTCTCCCTTAATTAATTCCAAATTTGAATTCTTATTTTTAATGACCATTTCTAAGTTATTTTGAATTTGATCAATCACCGCTTGGTTTGTTTTAATGCCAGTTTTTATATTGTAAGTGTCTTTTAATCCTTTGATTAATTCGTGTAAATACCTATATACAAATATTATAGTCCACAAGTAATCTTTCTTCCCTGAATGCATGTAGATGTTTGACCAACCATAAATTCTTATAATATTACTTAGTGGTAGTGCAAATTCAATTTGAGTTTCATATTTTTTTAATTCTTCAAAAATTATATTCATTCCCAATGGCTCAAAACTATCTTTTGATTTGTCATATATCCCATGAAGTCCAAATGACCTTCTGATTTTAAATTCAACAACTTGTCGAATAATCCCAATTGATACAAAAGGTTCTTTGTCTATAAATGAGTGGTAGGAAACTTGACCAAAAATAACTTGTGGAAGCAGTTGATATAAAGTAAAGTCACTTTGAAATAAATTCTTCCCCAAATTAAAGTTTCCAGATTTGGTTTTCTTTATTTCTATCTCGTAGTCTTGCAAAAGTAAAATCATATCAAATAGCAGTTCTCTGAGTAATTTATGATAATTATAAATTACCATATCCTTATCTGCTTCTGGTGAATAATTCTTGATATTATTTATAAATCCATCATGTAAAAATATTTCTTTCATTGTTTTTTTTATACAAGCAAGATGAGCTTTATAATCT
>JALULU010000038.1 GCA_027040585.1 Acidobacteriota bacterium
GAATTGATATTGCAGGAAGAGAATTTTTAGATATTGAAGATGGAAAAAGTGTAGAAATATTTTTAAGAGAACCCGATGATGAGGGAATTCTATATATTAATTTTCCAGAGCTTAGCCATGATTTGGAGAAAGGAAGTAAAATCTATATTGAAGATGGGAAAATAAGACTTGTGGTTGAGAAAATTTATGAGGATCATCTTTTTTGTAAAGTCATTAAAGGGGGAAGAGCTTTCAGGAAAAAAGGTATAAATTTTCCAGATGTGCCTTTAAACCTTCCATCCCTTACAGAAAAAGATAAAAAAGATGCGTTAAATTCACTTAAATATAGGGTTGACTATTTTTGTTTAAGTTTTGTGAGAAAAAAAGATGATGTCCTTGAATTAAAAAAAATAGCAGGTGATGTGAAGATAATTTCAAAAATAGAAAAGCCACAGGCACTTTCACATATAGACGAAATAATAGATGTATCTGACGGAATTATGGTAGCAAGGGGAGACCTTGGAATAGAGGTGGAAATTGAAAAAATTGGTATAATTCAAAAGGAAATTTTAAAGAAATGTAAGAGAAAGAAAAAACCTGTAATTATAGCCACACAGATGCTTGAAAGTATGATAAATTCGCTTATACCAACAAGGGCAGAAGCAACTGATATTACAAATGGTGTTTTAGATGGGGCTGATGTACTTATGCTTTCTGGTGAAACTTCTATTGGAAAATACCCAATTGATTCCATAAAGACTATGAAAAAAATTATTGGATTTTCTCAAGGGTATGAGGACAGGAGAAAATTTTTGATGGCATCTCATCCAGACGAACTTTCTGAAGCTATAACCCATTCTGCTGCACTTGCCATGTATGACCTTAACATTAAAAAGTGTGTAATTTTTACAATTTCAGGAAAAACTGCAAATCTAATTTCACATTTTCACCCTGAAGCAGAAATTTTTGCCTTTTCGCCCCTTGAAAAGGTCTGCAGGGAAATAAATCTCCTTTATGGCATAAG
>JALULU010000039.1 GCA_027040585.1 Acidobacteriota bacterium
AAAACTTCTCAACCATTTTGCCAATTTTATCTGGAGTTAATTTACCTGATTTTACCATCATTTTAAGTTTTTTAGCATTTACCATTGGTGGCACACCAAGTTTTTTAAGTTCACCATTAATTTTCTCATCACTTAACTTTAAAAAATCCTCGCTTTTCATTTTTTTAAGATTATTTTCGCTTAAAACCTCTATCCCTTTTTCTTTACCCGATAACTCTGGTAGTGACCATATGTCATCTTCAAGTGAATAAACACCATATTGAAAATAACACCACAAATAGGGCGAACCACCCTTAGGAAAATAGACCTCTCTTTTATTCTCACCTTTAAAAATTTTCTCATATTCCTTTTTTAATCCATCGTAAAAATCCTTATCTACTTTTGTAATATTTGTTGGGGTAGAGACACCAAAAAACTGGGCAATCCTCTCAGGGGTTATGTTTCTTCCCCTTCCAAATCCACTTTCCTTTATTATTTTTATTAACTCTTTTATTGTATATTCCCTATTTGGATCAAGTCCAAGATATTTTGCAAATCCCTTTGGCACTTTCACCATCTCGTTTGCAAGATTTTCTTTATTAAATGGAACATTTGCCAGAATTGAATTTTCACTTCCAAAAAGGTATACAAAGGAAATATCCCTGTGTTTTAAAAAATAGTCAATAAATTCCCTTGCCTCAATTTGAGAAGTTGGATATAAACCATTTTCTCTATTAAAATATTTAAATCCCTGGGGAAAATTTCTATAAAGTAGCACACCACCCTTTGCATCTTCATTTATAAGGCCATCACCATCGTTGTCTATTCCCTCAGTATAAATCTTATAAGCACCCTTTTCACCCTTTTTGGGATCTGCTTTTTTCATAATCCTTGGATCATTTTTATCCACAATCCACTTACCATCCTCATCCTTTACCCTCATAAGTGTTATATATCCATCCTTATTTAAGTCTTCAGGACCATCCTCGTCAACTGCGCCGTCCAGATCATCATCTACAGGGGAATTATTGGTAAATTTCTGATAGTCTGAAAAATAATTCCCATATACATCTGGATTTAAAAGAGGTGCAAAATAAATTTTGTGATTTAAAAGCGGTTTACTTAACTTCCCACTTTTAGAATTTTTAATGAAATCTTCTATAAGATTTAAAACCATATAAGTCCCATCAACTCTGTAACCTTCAAAATTGGCACCTATAAAAATTGATGGGTAAAAATTCCCATCTTTAACATCTTTGCCGAAAACAAGCACATAGATGGGATTTCCAGCCTTAGATTTACCAATTTGGTCAAGTTTAATCAGATTGGGATTTTCTTTTGCTATTTCCTTCACTTTACTATAAACACCATTTAAATCTGGATAATCAATGGATAAAGTAAAGGAAAAAAATATCAAAAGGATAAAAAGCAAAAATAGAAATTTCTTCATAAAAAGACCTCTCTAAGTGGTATAAATTTTTATACGTATATTTTATGGAATAGGTTTAAATTATTTAAAAAGTGCCAGGCAAAAATTTATTTTTGAAAAATAAAGATTAATCCCACCTGGTCAAATTTTATTCACTAACTACAAATTGGAATAAAAGAAACAAAAATTTAAAGTTCTTTATCTCCAAAATAAAGGGATTTGGACTTTTCTTTCTTTTTTGCTTTTACACCATCTTTCCTTACTTTAATAAAAAATGGAAGTGCCAATAAAAGACCTAAAATTATACCTATTCCAAGTGGAATTGGTTGAAAATAGGAAATCAAAGTCTTTTCAATGGAAAGGGGCTTTATTGTTATTGGAACCTCAAAAATTGGAATTTTTTCCCTATCAATGGACTCAACTTCTCCCCTCATTGATAAATATATATCATTTATAGCTTCATTAGATTCTATTTCCCAAATATAAGTGTTGCTATTTGAATTTTCAGGAGACTGCAAATTTTTTACTTTTACTTTACCTCTTACTTTTTTTAAAACAAGGTCTATTTGAGGAAAATTTTTTAAGTATTTTGAGAGTTTCTTAAATGTTCTATCTTCTATTTTTCTATTTGTTATTTCAATATCTGCAAAGATTTTATTCTTGGTACCTTTTTTTAAAAATGTAGGTGATTTTATAACTATTTTACCAATGGAAGTTTTTCTAAATAGAATTTCACACTTTATTTCCTGAACACCATCTTTCAATACCTTTTCTTGTTTTATCTTTATAATTTTTTTTGATAGAAGTTTTGATTGAAACACATTTTTTTCATGCTCAATTGAAATTAGTTTCCTTGCCATATGTTTATCTGAAGTAGATAGGATTTTTATCTTTCTTTTAAGTTCACCATTTTCACTCTTAAGAGATTGAACGGTCTCATCTAAAGAACTAATATTCTTTTCTAAATCTGAAATCTTTTTGGAGTCCTCTTCTATTCTTCTGGACATTGTCTTATTTGACATGGAAAGATTGGTAATTTCTGTTTCTATTTCACTAAGTAGTCTTATTGATTTTACGTTCTCTTTTTTTATCCCAAGATTTATGGATATCTCCCTTATCTTTTCATCTAAACGCTTTTTATAACTAATCACATTTGATACGAGATTTTCAGTTTGAGCGTTGTTTTTAGATAAAATTTTTACCTTTTCTTTTAAAGCACTCAACTCATTTTTCAAATTAGTGATTTTTCTGAGTAATTCCCTGTCTTTCCTCACTAAATCTTTATTTTCACCTTTTAAACTATCAACTTCTTTATTTAGTTTTTCAATTTCAAACTTTTTTTCTTTTAATTTTGAAGTTAACTCCTCATAAAGAGCAAAATTTTTTATCACTTCCCTTTCAAGTTTATCTGCCTTCATAGACAGAGTATTGCTTATTTTAATAAATAACTGTTGATATACATTTTCAATAAAGGATGACTTTGCATTTTTTAAGGGTCGCCTTGAAAAAATTTTCGATAAAAGTGAATTTAGTGCAGATTTGCTTATTGGCCTTTTTATTTTTATGGACGCTTTTTTCGTTCTATCAAAAGAATAAAATTTAAAAACTATTCCATCACTTTTAAATTTTACATCAATTATGGTTATTTTCTCCCCTGGCACAAAAATAGGTCTTCCGCCATATTTTAAAACAGATAAGATTGAACCCGTTAATTCTGTTTCATAAACATACAAAGGTATAAGCAGCGTATAATTTTTATTTTGATATATTATTTTGATATTGTTCTCAAAAGTAGAATCAAATGAGTATTGAGAAAAAATAGAAAGTGACATACAAAAAATTAAGATTAGAAAAAAAACTTTTTTCATTGTAAAATTCTGCCTTTAAATTAAAGTGTATTTTAACAGATATTTTAAAATTAAAAAGAGGTGATTTATGGAAAAGGTGGCAGAGGCAAAATTCCCCTCAAAATTTGGGAATTTTAAAATATATGGATTTAAATCTGAAAATGGAAAGGAATATGTGGTAATTGGAAAAAATGTGGATAACGAAAACATTATTCCTGTGGTTAGAATCCACTCCCAGTGTCTTACTGGAGACACCTTAGGGTCTTTGAGATGTGACTGTGGAGACCAACTTAAAGCAGCACTTGAACTAATTGAAAAAAATGGACGGGGAATTTTAATCTATCAGCCTGAAGAGGGAAGAGGTATTGGAATACTAAACAAGTTAAAAGCTTATGAACTTCAAGATAATGGGCTTGACACTGTTGAAGCAAATGAGAAACTTGGATTTGACCCAGATTTAAGGGATTATAAGGAATGCGTTGAAATTATTTCATACTTTAAATTTAAGGAAATTAAATTTATAAGCAACAATCCTGAAAAAATAAGGGCAATTGAAAGTAGTGGAATTAAAATCGTTGAAAGGATAAAACTAAAGTTTGAAAAAAATGAATTCGTAAAGAATTATTTAGACGTAAAAAAGAAAAAAATGGGGCATCTTTTTTGACTTAAACAATATATTATTTTTGTCTAAAAGAAATTTTCATATCTGTGCCTGGCACCTCTTTTATGCTACATTTTCGTATTTCTAACAAAAATAAAAATAATTTGAAACTTTTAACAGAGATAACATATCGTTAAATAGAGGGGGCAATGAACCAGGTAAATTTAGAAAAAATTATTAATAACTTTAAAAAGTACCATAAAAGAAAGATAAAGAACCTATCTTTAATCCAAAAAGCATATGTATATGCCGTATTAAAACATGGGAAACAACAGAGGAAAAGTGGTGACCTATATATTTCTCACCCCCTTGAAGTTGCTTATATAGTTTCTTCAATTGGTATGGATGAAACATCTATAGCGGCAGCACTCTTACACGATGTGGTGGAGGATACAAATTCAAGCACTGAGGAAATAGAAGCAAACTTTGGAAAAAATGTTTCAAAGCTTGTAGATGGACTCACCAAATTAAAGAGATCTTCCGCTGAAAGGACAGAAAGGTCTTTCTTAAAACTTGCCACAGTCTTCTGTGAAGAAGATCAGAGGGTAATGGTAATAAAATTTGCCGATAGACTCCACAATATGAGAACATTAGATGGGATTAAAAACGAACAAAAAAGAGAGAAGATAGCAAAAGATACAATTGAAGTTTTTGCGCCTTTCGCAGAAAAACTCGGTATTAGAGACATATCAGAAGAACTTTTCGACCTTTC
>JALULU010000040.1 GCA_027040585.1 Acidobacteriota bacterium
TAAAGGTTCCCGATAAACCAGTTGTTATCAGGTTTAAGGGAAAGGTCCCCTTTCAAATATTACTTCCACACATTGTTTTTATGTTTATGTCCCTCTTTTTTGCAACGAGAATTTTACTTGCCATACTCTTTAAAGAAAAATACAACTACCTTGTGTATCTCACGACAATTTTTCTATTTATTGGAGGTGGTATTTTAGGACCAATTGTTCAGAAATATGCCTTTGGAGCCTATTGGACAGGGGTTCCATTTGGCTGGGATTTGACGGATAACAAAACCCTGATTTCTCTTATTTTCTGGGTGATAGCTTTACTTTTTACAATTAAGAAGAGGAAAAATAAACTTGCCACAATTGTTGCAATAGCTGTGATGTACATTGTCTTTTTAATTCCCCACAGTGCCCTTGGTTCTGAATATGACTATAGCAAAGGAAAAATCACCACAGGGAATATAGAGGAGATTTCAGGGGTGAGGTAGGGAAAGATTTCATAACTTTTTTAAAAGTTTGTACCTAAAATTGTCCGTGAAAAATTAAAATAATGTTATAATAGTTTAAGATTACAAGGTGGTTTTATTTTTTAGGACTTTGTTTATAAGGAGTTGTCAATGGCTAAAAGTGAAAAATATGTAGAGTTGTTGAAGGTAAGGGTATTATATTTAGAAAAATTGAGGAAAAATAATGGGTAGAAAATATAATAATCCACCTGTGGTAGAAGCTTTGTGTGAGTTTCAGTTTGTTTCTGATAATCCATGGGATTTAACAATTCCAGGGCTAATATACGAAAAGGTAAGGGATGAATTTCCAGATAAACAGCGACAAATTGGTGTAAATGTACGATTACAACCAACAGAGAAAGGACTTGAACATAAAATAGAAACCTCACCTCCCCGCATACAGTTTCACAAAAGAGACAAAACTGCTTTGATTCAAATTGCTCCTGATGTCCTTGTTATTAACCAGTTAAAGCCCTATCCAACCTGGAGTAAATTTAAAGAAATGG
>JALULU010000041.1 GCA_027040585.1 Acidobacteriota bacterium
TAAAGTTGACATTCCAGAAAATTTTGTAATTGATGATTCAAGGATAATTCCACCAGCCTTTGAAGGTGAAAAAATAGAACTTTATAAGGGCCCAAACATTGTAGATCCACCATCTGGTGAAGAATTAGCACCTGTTATTTCAGGTGTAGTTACAGGAAAATTTGGAGACAAAATTACGACAGATGATATTATGCCGGCTGGCAGTTTATTAAAATACAGATCAAATGTCCCAGAATATTCAAAATATGTCTTCATGAATAGAGATCCAGAATTCGCTGAAAATTGTCTAAAAAATAAAGAAAAAGGTATTCACAACATAATTGTTGGTGGAGATTCATATGGTCAGGGATCCTCAAGGGAACACGCTGCTCTATGCCCAATGTATCTTGGGGTAAAAGCAGTCATAGCAAAGGCAATTGAAAGAATTCATAGGGCAAATCTAATTAATTTCGGAATAGTTCCCCTTACCTTTGAAAATCCCAATGATTATGAAAAAATTGAAAAGGGTGATGAAATAGAAATTGGAGGTATAAGAAAGGCTCTACTTGAAAACAGTGGAAAAGTTGTTCTTAAAAACAAAACTAAAAATATTGAAATCCCTCTTAACTTCCACCTAACTGAAAGGGAAAGAAAAACAATCTTAGTAGGTGGGACAATGATGCTCGCCAAAAAATATGCTGGAAAAAGCTTTAAAGAAATAGAAATCAAAGAATAAATCATTTTTAGCCGAAGTGGTCATTTTTAACTACTTCGGCTTCCCTTACCACCTATCTTACAAAAGAGTAAAAAAATATTTCTTTTTTCTTAAAAATGTTGTAAAATCAATTAAAAGGGAAGTGGAAACCATAAAAATGGATGATGAAAAAAGATTTAGGATAATTTTGGATAAGTTGCCCATAAGTATTTATATAACAAATATTCAGGGTAAAATTTTATTTGCCAATGAATATCTTTATAAAATGTTAAAAGTAGAAAAAAACAAAACTGAGCCCTTAAATGCAATAGAATTTTATAAAAACAGGAAAGAAAGAGAACAAATACTTAAAAATATGAAAGAAAAAAAAACATCTGCCTTTGAATATAAACTTTTAACATTTTCTAAAGAGGAATTTTGGGTAAGGGATTATGTTTATAAGGAAAAAGATAAATTTTATGGGGTTTTAATAGACATTACAAATGAAAAAAAATTCAAAGAAAAATTAATAAAAAAAGACAAATTCTTATCCATAATAGCAAACAATATTCAAAAACTTTTAACTATCCCATACGAAGAGGATATTTTAGAAAATATAGCAAAAACCTTTTGTGAGATAACAGAAAGTGATAAGACAACTATAATCGAATTTCTATCTATTGAGGATGGGTCATTTGTTGAACGAGCCACCTATAAAAATAAAGAATTGGATGAAAAATTTCAATCTACAAAATATAATTTCACTACGTACATTGAGTCTTTCAAAAAAAATTATTATATAAAAAATCCAAAAAAATTTTTAAAAGAAAACAAAAATTTAAAAAGCATAATGGTATTACCCATAAAGGATAAAGAAAATTTATGGGGATTGATGCTTTTTGAAAATTTCACATCAGAAAAAAAATGGGACGAAAAAGAAATTGATATTCTTAAAATCGGTGTTGATATTTTAGGAGTTGCAATTTTACAGAGAAAAATGGTTGATAAATTGCTGTTACAGTCTATTTTAGATGACCTAACAGGTTTACACAACAGAAGAGGTTTTTTCAATAGGGCAAATAATTTTTTAAATCACACGGGGATAAAAGAGGCATATCTTTTTTTCATAGATTTTGATAATTTAAAAAAAGTAAATGATAAATTTGGTCATAAGGAAGGGGATAAAGCCTTAAAGACAGTATCAAAAATTTTAAAAGAACTTTTTAGAAAAAATGATATTGTTGCAAGAATTGGTGGTGATGAATTTGTTATATTAACTGATGTTGAAAATTTTAAAAGCGCAAAGGTTGTAAAAAAAAGAATAAATAAGAAAATTGAAGAAATAAATAACCTGAATATCTTTCCCTATAAAATTTCTGTAAGTATTGGAATGGCAAAATATGATCCACTTAACATAAGCACAATAGATGAATTACTAATACTTTCAGATGAAGATATGTATAGAGAAAAAAAGAAAAAATATAAAAATAAAGGAGGGAATATCAAAAATTTCCCTCCTGAAAACAAAAATTAATGTCTGCTTAAATCATAAATGATTACGCCAACCGGGTATATATAAGAGGGGTTTCCAATATAATATGCTTTACCCTTAATTTTAATTCCACCTCTCCTATTATATCTATCTTTTCTCTTTGAATACCTAAGAAATTTTTTATAAGCCTTTGAACCCTTTAATATGTATCCAAAAACATATTTTCTTGTAAAAGTTGACTCACCGGGCTTTAGAAATTTTACACAAATATAATCTGTACGGGGGGCATCCTTTAAAAAATAGTCATATCCACTTTCTCCAATACCTGCATAAAATTCAACAGGTTCACCGTTAAAGCTTTTTCCACTATTGACTCTGTTAAATACCTCAAAATTCACCAGTTTGTAATTTAATTTGAGAGCTGAATTACTTGCAGATTTATATTCCTCAAAAGTTTTATCTACAACAACTCCAACCCCTTTATTTGAAACAAGATATGGAATAACTTTATTAAGAGGATAGGGCATTCCCCAATTCTGTCTGGCACTTCCTTTAGCAGCTTGAAGAGGTAGTCCAAGAATACTCCTGAGTTGATTCATCTCATTCATATTGAGCTTTCCAGGTTTTGAAGCTACAAAACTTGAAAATTTTTCAAAAAACCACTTATCTGGTTTAAACCCCGGATTTAAAACTTTATTACCACCAGCATCTTCAAGCATATAACTGTCTGGATCGCTGTTTAAATCATCCATATCTTCCTTTTTCCATACCACTAAATTCTTTCCATCTTCATCTGTATATGAGTAAAAACCACCCTGACATTGATAAAAAATATTGTTCTTAAGTTCAGTTAAATCATTTCCAAAACTATTGCTCACTGCATAACCAGCCTCACCACCTTCAGTCTGGAAAAAGGCAAAAATGTTGTTTTCCGCAACGACTTTTCCATTTTTCCCAATAAAAAGTCCATAGGATCCACCCTTTCCTGGCTGAAACCAGCCAAAAACTATGTTGTTGTTTTTAATCAAAATTTTTGAATCTGGTTGGGCACTCCTTGTACTAATTGCAGCATAAAAAGTATTTACTATAAAATTATTTGAAATTTCATTTTTATTACCCTGCCATTTTACATATATTCCATTTCCATATGGATTTATCAAAATACAGTTTTTTATGGTTATATTCCTGCTATATGCTTTAAAAAGTGCACCTTTCCACGATTTTCTTGGAAGAATTTTACTTTTATCCTTAGCATAACCATTTCTACTCTCAGAATCCAAAACAAATCCATCTACAATAAGTCCACTATGATCTTTTCTTTCGTCTCCTTCTATAATCCCTTCTCCTAAACCTACATATCCACCTCTATAGTCCTTTGCCCTTTCTAAAATTGTAAAATACTTGAAAGGATTCCTTATTGTAAAATCTGAATTGTAACCACCCACAAGTTTTAAATCTGGAACACCAATTGTAAAATTTCCTGAACCACCTTTTCCATAATATTTTCCAGTGGCAACATGTATAACATCACCTCTGACAGCCTTTGAAATTGCCTTCCAGAGCTTACCATAGGGATCTGATTTTGTTCCATTTCCTGTTGCACCTTCTCTTACATAGATATCCCTTGAAATTGCAAAAAAAGAAAGGAGAATAAACATAAAAAAGAGCAAAAAAAATCTCTTCATAATAACAACCTCCAAAATTTATTACTCATATAAAGGATATTATAAAAAATGAAAATTTGAACAAAAAAAAATAAAAAATCTAAATCCTTGACAATTAAACCATTTTAAAATATTTTTTTAAATCAAGTTCTAAAGGGAGTTTATTAAATGAGATTTTCAAAATTTTTTGCCCCAACACTCAGGGAAGTCCCTACAGATGCTGAAGTTCCAAGCCACATATTACTTTTAAGGGCTGGATTTATTAGACAACTTGCATCTGGTGTTTATAGTTATTTTCCACTTGCATGGAAAAGTTTAACAAAAATAATGAACATTATAAGAGAAGAAATGGAAAGGATTGGCGCCCTTGAATTTTTACTTCCTGCCATTCACCCTGCTGAAATATGGAAAGAGAGTGGTAGATGGGACATAATGGGAGATAATATGTTCAGGATAAAAGATAGATGGGGTAGAGATATGTGTCTTGGCATGACACATGAGGAAATATTTGCCCATATTGCATCAAAAGAACTTAAATCTTACAAAGAACTTCCTCAAATTTGGTACCAAATTCAAACAAAATTCAGGGATGAACCAAGACCTAAATCAGGATTGCTTAGAGTAAGGCAATTTATAATGAAAGATTCCTACTCCTTTGACATAGATTGGGATGGTCTTTCAAAAAACTATGAAAAACACTATGAAGCATATAAAAGAATTTTTACAAGATGTGGTCTAAAATTTCTTATAGTTGAAGCCCATTCAGGAAG
>JALULU010000042.1 GCA_027040585.1 Acidobacteriota bacterium
AATGGGAGAAAATAGAATAGTAAAACTGGAGAATAGAAATGATAGGAGATAATTTTAAATGTATTATTGATGTTGGAAATACTGAAATAAGAGGAATAGTAGGTACTTATCTTCCTGAGAAAGATGAGTATAAAATTTTAGCTGCTACAAGTGTTGAAACTGATGGAATGGAAGGTGGTGATATAGTTAATTTAAAGGCACTTTCAAATAAAGTAAAAGAATGTGTTAAGATTTTAAGCGAAGAAATTGATGCCCTTATTCTCTCGGTAGATGTGGTGATAAATGCTAAAGGTGTTAAATATTATAAGAAAAATGCAAAAATCATGTTTTATGATAAAGATGGAAAACCCCTAGTGAGGCAGGTTACTGCTGAAGATGTACTTAAAGTTATTGAAAAAGCTAAAAAAGAAAATTTTGTGGAGAATACAGTACTTGTTGATGTTTTAGTTTCAAGTTTTATATTAAATGATAGTGACATGCCTAAAGAATATAAAGACGATTCTCAGGATTTGGATGAGGGAAAATCCTGTATTGAATCACCAATTGGTATGCATTGCAGTAGCCTTAAAGCATATATTATTTTTGCCTTTATGGATTATTTAAGGTACAAAAATATAACTACAGTTTTTAAAACTGCAGGTTTAAGCTTAAAGAATCTAATTTTACAACCAATTGCTCTATCTAAATTTTTGCTTAATAAAGATGATAAAAAATATGGGACACTGTTATTTCATATGGGTGATTGTTCCAGTGATTTTGTTTTCTGGAATAGTAGTAAGATTAAATGTATTGAAAACTTTAAAGTTGGGGGTAGACATTTCACCAGCGATTTGATGACAGGATTAAAAATTGGATCAAAAAAACTTGCTGAAGATATAAAAATTAATCAACTTGATTACAATGAAGAAAAATCAGGTGGAACAATTGTTATTAAGGATGAAAATTCTTCAAGAAGTGTTAAGAAGAAAGCAGTTTTAGAAGAAATAGTTTTTCCAAGAGCAGAAGATATTTTTGAAAAAGTAGAGAATGATTTCATATGTCCAAATTTAAAAGAAGAGTTGAGGTTTATAGTTTTAGCAGGGGAATCTTCTAAATTGAAAGGATTTAAAAATTTAGTAGAGAGGGAGTTTGGTGTAGCTGTTAAGAGGAACGATTGGGCGATGGATAAAGTAGAAATTTTAAATAATAATTCTAATATCTCCTCAAAATTTCACACAGCATTAGGCGCACTTGGGTATATTGTTGAAAAAGGGGAGTTGGAAGGTAATGTAAACATTGCCCTGTCTAACAATTTTTTTAAAAATATTTTAAATAAAATAAAATTTTGGAGGTAAAAAATGGATAATAACAATCTTTTTGATGAAAAAAGTGGGAGTGGTTCTTTTGATGTTTTTAAGGCTAAAGTAAATACCGATGTGAGGATTTCCGTATGTGGCATAGGTGGGGCGGGTGGTAATACCATTAATAGGTTGGTGGATGATTTAAAAAGGGATGTTGATAATATTAAATTTATAGCGGTTAACACTGATAATCAGGCACTTTCGAGAAGTAAGACTAAGAATAGGATACAAATAGGAAAGGAACTCCTAAATGGAAAAGGTGCTGGAAATGATCCTGAACTTGGTATGAAAGCGATGGAAGAAAATTTGGGCGAAGTTTTAAGTGTCTTAAATGATAGTGATATTATATTTTTCACCGCTGGTATGGGAAAGGGAACTGGTACAGGTGCAACTCCATATATTGTTGAAAGAATAAATAGCGACAATTTAGAGACCCTTGTTATTTGTGTTGTTACTACACCTTTTTTATATGAAGGTTCCAAGAAAATAGATCTTGCTAAAAAAACTATAGATAATTTAAAGAAAAATTCTGATGCAGTAATAGTTATATCAAATCAAAAACTCTCCGAGCTTTATGGTGAGCTTGCAGTTGAAGAAGCCTTTAAGAAAAGCGATGAACTTCTTTCAAGTGCTATAAAAGGATTGATAAATATAATAAAATATAATGGTAATATAAATGTTGATTTTAATGATGTCAGGTCAGTACTTAAAAATAGTGGAAATGCAGTTATGGGAATTGGGGAAGGTGAAGGTGAAGATAGAGCACATAAAGCTCTTGAAAAAGCAATACAAAATAATCTATTATGGGAAGAAATTAAATTGAGTAATGCAAAAAGGGCAATTGTTTTTGTATCCGGTAAAAATGTTAAAGTTGGTGAGCTAACAAAATTGGGTGAGGAGTTGAGGAGTAAATTACATAGTGATGCTGATATTATAACAGGTGTGTATAATGGTGGTTTTCAAGATGATGATAAATTTGAGGTTATAGTTTATATTGGTGGATTTGAAGAAAATAATGATGAGAAAAAAGTTGAAACTGAGATAAAAATTAAAGGTAAGGATAGTGAATCAAATGTGGATATTCATAAAGATAGTATCAAAAGCGAAGGGCTTATAGGTGGTTTTGATGATTCTAAAGATTATGAAAAACCAGCATATTTGAGAAGGAGAAGACTTGATAATTTAAATTAGGGAAATGTTTATTTAATATTATTGGAGTTTAAAATTATGAGCAGAGGCAAAAGGAATATTTTTTTATCTTTTTTACTATTTTTTCTTTGCCTGTCGATTTTTGGGCAGGGAGAAACACCTATAATAAAGACAAGATCTTTTATAGTTAATCTTTTCGTAACAGCAAGCAGACATGGTAGGTATGTTACAAACTTAAAAAAAGATGATTTTGAAGTTTACGAGAATGGTATCAGGCAGAAGATTTTATACTTTAGAAATTTACAAAGTATTAAAGAAATACCGCTAACTATGGTAATTCTTGTTGATACAAGTGGAAGTGTAAAAGATAAACTATCACTTGAAATTGAAACAGCTTCAAAATTTTTAGAGGAAATTTTAAGGCCCAAGAAAGATATTGCTGCAATAATTGAATTTCACAGTGAAGTTGTATTGGTACAGGATTTTACAAATAATATTGAAAAACTTAAAGAGGGGTTGAATAAACTTAAACCTGGCGGCAATACGGCACTATATGATGCAGTTTATCTTGCTTCAGAGGAGAAGTTAAAAGGGGAGGCTGGAAGAAAAATCATTGTTATACTTTCTGACGGAGAGGACACCTGTTCCATGGTTTCTGAAAAGGAGGCAATAAAAGCTGCACAATCTGCAGATGTACTCATTTATGGGCTTGGGGTTAGATCTCCCGGTATTAGAAGCAATTTTAGTGTGCTTGAAAAAATGTGTAAAAAAACTGGAGGTAAATTTTTTAAGGTGGGAGTTTCTTTCAGGGAATTGAGAGAAACCTTTAAAGAAATTGAAAGGGACATAAGGTGTCAGTATAATATTGCATATAGGCCGATGAATACAGAATTTAATGGAAGATTTAGAAGAATAAAAATAAAAGTTAAACGTAGAGGCATAAAGTTAAGGTATAGAGAAGGTTATTTTGAACCAGAGAAGTAAAAAGATAAAATAGGTTGTATATGGATTTTTTAGTTTCATTTTTATTTGGGCTTTTCACAGGTTTTTTGATTTCCATACCACCTGGCCCCATAAATTTTGTAGTATTTGAAAGTGGGCTTAAAAAAATTAAAAGGGATTACCTTCTCATTGCACTTGGCGGTGGTACTGGAGATTTTTTATATACCCTTGCGGCAATTTTTTGGAGAATTTCACAGGAATATGTGGAGTTTTTGAAGCTATTTTTCACACTTTCAGTTGGAGTTTTTTTACTAATTATGAGTTATTTTTATTTTAAAAATTCTTTCCAGATAGATGAATTGGAAAAAAAAGTAGAAAGCAGGTCAGAAGGTTACAATCCCTATTTAAAGGGATTTTTGTTCTCTGTGGCTAATCTACTCTTTTTAATAACAATGATAGCAATAGTTGAACTATATTTTTCCCTTGGTGTAATAAAAGTAAACGTATTTTCAGGTATTTTATTTGCAGTTGGCATATTTTCCGGCACATTTTCCTGGCTTTCTATTGTTGGTCTTATTTCTCATAAGGTAGTTAAAATAGCTTCTCTTTCTCAAAAAAAGGTAAAAAAAATAATAACTGTTTTGTTCTTCTTGCTTGGTATTTATTTTGTGGTAAAATTTGTTGTTATATTTTACAGATTTTATCTATAAAATTATTTTAATTTTATATTAGATTTATCAAGAAATTCAACCTTTACGAATCTATCCATTATTCTGTTTCCGCTACCAAGTAGCATCAGTGTCAATTCCATTACAGTATATATTATGGGAATAGAAACGAAAAAAAATTCAATTTTTGATGTTATTGGATACTTTTTTATAAATGGAACAAACGATGAAAATAAAAAAGGTAGAGAAAAAGGGAAGTTTCTTAAAAATGAATTTTTTAAACTTCTGTTATTTATTTTTATTCTTGTAAAAAACTTTCCCGGTGAAATGTAATCTCTAATTAAAATAAACAGTGTGAAAATTAGATTTAATATTAAATTAAAATGTGAAAAAAAAACTAAATTTGAATTTTTTTTAAGAAAATATCCTTCAATAGTA
>JALULU010000043.1 GCA_027040585.1 Acidobacteriota bacterium
ATT
The DNA here is from genome assembly GCA_027040585.1 of Acidobacteriota bacterium. Lineage (GTDB taxonomy): Bacteria > Acidobacteriota > JAAYUB01 > JAAYUB01 > JAMOQF01 > JAMOQF01. The sequence continues at coordinate 4 of JALULU010000043.1, forward strand.
TATATCTCATTAAAAGCCAGTGTACATCGTCAATCAAATTGCTATTAAGTCCAAATCTATCTCCTGGCATATTTCTTTCAAGTGCATATAAAGTAGAGAGGGTATTATTTCCCCATTTTGAAATGAATTTCATTCCAAGATCTGGTTCCACTATACTTCTGGAATAAAAAAGTGAACCCATAACTGAAAAATCTTCACTTGATTCTAAAAAGAAAGGTCTTTTCTCTCTATAATAAATTGGAAATCTGTGGTTTACATCAAAATGTATATCGTCAGCCTCAATTTCAGAAAAATCTGGGTTTACTGTTAAGCCAAGCCTTGTACCACTATTTAGTTTCATAAAGCTTGTAAATCCTATATTGGTTTTATCAAAAGAGTTTGAAAAAGATGGATCATAATTTGATGTGTAATCTTCTTTGTTGTAAGATGTTAAAATTTCAGGAATGAAATATAAACTTTTCGTTGTGATTTTATGTTCAAAAATTAAATAATCTTCATATTGAAGCATCTTTGGATTTTCCCTGCTTATTCTAACACTCAAATCTCTTTCAGGACCAGATTTCATTTGTAAATCTCTTTCAAGTAAAAAACCCCATTTCATTGGAATCTTCCCATTAAATTTAAAGTTTCTGAATGGGATTTTTGCTTCAACTTCATATTTGTCTTTATAAACTTTACCCACAGAAAATATTTCAAAATCCTGTGATGTATCAGTGTAATGTCCATTAAAAATTCCATCTCTTATTTCGCCAAAGGGATTAAACATTATTGAATATGCCTCTCTATGTTGACTAAAAGTATCAAACATTACCTGAACAAATTCAGTATTTGCTGACCCATCTCTTGAAATATGAATTGCTTGAAATTTATTAACTTTTTTTATTGAAGCGATTATTCCTACATAAATGTTTTTACTGTCATAACTTAGATAAAAAATAGTCTTGTCAGAGGGAGGGGTGTTATCTCCAGGAGATACTTGATACATCCTATTTATTTTTAATGCATTTGCCCATTCCCCCTTACTTATGATTCCATCAATTTTTGGAGGAGTTTTTGTATATGGGATAACATAACTTCTTCCAGAAAATGGCTTGATGTCTTGTGCTGTAGAAAAAAATGAAAGACATACTATATTTAGAAAAATTAAAAATAAAAACTTTTTGTGCATAAAACCCCCAACTATTGTTGTATCAAATAGCAATATCAATATACGATAAAATGGAGAAAAAGTTCTATATTCTATAACTTTTCTAAAATTTCACGGGCACATTTTATTCCAGATTGAATCATACCACCAAAGACTGGCCCCATTCTATGTGCACCAAAAACATTATTGGCTGCCATACCAGTTACATATAGCCCGGGATAGATTTCCTTTGTATGTTCCACAACCATTTTTTCAGCAGGACCTGCCCACATTGGAGCTTCTCCCTCAATTTTTCCAGAAGGAGTACTCAGTTTTATTCCCCTGTTTGTAAGATATTTGACCACGTTACAATCATGACCTGTGGCATCAATTACAAATTTTGCTTCAATTGTAAGTGGATCAACGTGAAGTCCTGTCATCTCAATTGGTGTCCAGTTTATGACAAGTCCACAAACTTTATTTTCCTTAACCATTATATCTTCGGCATAGACACAATTCATAATGGTTGCTCCACTATTTACAGCCCTATAGGTCAGGCATGAAGAGACCTCAACAGCATCGGCAATATATAGATTTGAAGATACCTTCCTTGTTTTAATTCCGATTTCTTTAAAAAAACTTACAGTATCTTCTTCAACTGTTAAATCGTTAAACATCATACCACCGCCCCAGATCCCACCACCACAACTCAATTTCTTCTCAAAAATAACAACTTTCTTGCCATTTTTGGCAAGTTCTATTGCAGCTGTAAGTCCTGAAGGACCAGCTCCCACAATTGCAACGTCATTGGTTAAGACTTTATTTAATTTGGAAAAATATCCATTTATTATTTCCTTTGAGATTTCTATTTCATTTAATTCCATATTACCACCTCACAATTTCTAAAAATTTGTTAATAAATTTTTTATGAGACAAAAATGCAATTTCCGGCATATTTTTGTATGAAAAAAATTTAACATCCACAGAATCATCACCGGGTTTAAGTTTTCCAGAAAAGATTTTACTGTAATATGCCACAAGTAAAACAGTAGTATATCTTTTACTCCCTTCTGTTGCAATATCTAAAAGTTTTAATTTATCTATTTTCAATCCTGTTTCCTCTTCTGTTTCCCTTTTTGCGGCATCAACAACGTCTTCCTCAACTTCCATAAATCCACCAGGAAGTGCCCACATTCCCTTTTTTGGATCTTCTCCCCTTTTTACAAGTAAAATTTCTTTATTTTCGTTAAAAATTACAACTGCAACGGCAGGTACCGGATTTTTATAAAATCTTTCCCCACATTTTTCACATTCCTTAACATGTTTTGAAATATCTTTTAAATCTCCTTTACAAAAGGGACAATATTTAAATTCCATTTAATATTTCTCCTAAAAAGCTTTTTCCATTTGGCAATTTAAAACCAAAGTTTTCTGCAACTGTCTCTCCCATGTCAGATAGTGACTCTCTGGTACCCAAATTAACTCCGTTTTTAAATTTTTTATGTTTTGAAAAGACAAATATTGGCACATGTTCCCTTGAGTGATCTGTTGATGGAGTTGTTGGATCACATCCATGATCAGCTGTTAAAATAAATAAGTCGTCTTCTCTAAGATTTTCTAAAAGTTCCGGTAATTTTGAGTCAAGTTCTAGTAAAGCTTTTCCATAACCTTCAGGATCATTTCTATGTCCATAAAGCATGTCAAAGTCAACTAAATTTACAAAGATAAAATTGGCATCGTTTCTATTTTTTATAAGATCTAAAGTTATTTTTAATCCTTCCGTATTTCCATGGGTTTTTATCTCTTCACCTGTATTTTCCCACGCAAAGATTGAAGCAATTTTTCCAACAGAAATTATCTTGTAGTTATTCTCAGTCAGCAGGGAAAGAAGGTTCGGTTTAGGTGGGGAGATTGCAAAATCTTTTCTCTCAGCAGTTCTTTTAAAATTTGGGTATTTACCAACAAAGGGTCTTGCTATAACCCTTGCAACTTCATGTTCTCCTCTTAAAATTTCCCTTGCAATCTCACACATTTCATAAAGTCTTTCAAGGGGTATTACCTCTTTGTGAGCTGCTATTTGAAATACACTGTCAGCAGAAGTATAGACAATTGGGTATCCTGTTTCAATGTGTTTTTGACCAAGTTCCTTTATGATTTCAGTGCCTGATGCTGGATAGTTTCCCAATATTTTTGTGCCAATTCTCTTTTCAAATTCATGAATAATTTCAGGAGGAAATCCATCTGGATAAGTTGGAAATGGTTTTTTAGTAAGTATTCCACATATTTCCCAGTGTCCAACTGTGGTATCCTTACCTTTAGACATTATCTTTGCTTTACCAAAACAGGAAATTGGATTTTTAACAGGTGGATGAAGGGGAACTTCAGTTATATTTCCAAGCCCCATTTTATGTAGATTTTTTAAATAGATTTTTGTAGCCTTTATTGTATTAACTATTGTGTTTGATCCCTCATCTCCCCAGTTACTTGCATCTTCCATTTCACCTATCCCAACGCTGTCTGCAACTACTAAAACAATTCTTTTAAAAATCATTTTTGAATCCTTAATTAAGTATTTAATAACTATAAAGGATATTACTCTTTTTTTAAAATTCAAGGATTTTAAATTAAAAATTTCTAATTTTTTACCTTTAAGATTGTAAAAAATTGTTTATCAATTTAGATTCAATTCTTCAAAAAATCTTTTTTAAAAATTTGGATTTTTTATATAATGAAAATAGGAATATTTTAAGAGGAGGCTGATGTGAGAAAAGTTTTTTTTATTTTTTCTATCTTAATTTTTTTCACCTATATTTTTTCCTTTTCATTTGATTCAAAGTTTATAGAAAACAGAGGTCAATATCCATCAGAGATAAAGTATTATACGTCAACTAAAGATGGTGTTATGTTTTTTGGGGATAATTCTTTTGGGTTTATAACAAGTAAGAAGGGATACACATATACATACAGGGTGCATTTAGATGGTAAATTAACAACTGGAGAGAAAAACATAACTAAAGTAAATATTTACAAGGGGAATTTAAAACTCACAAATTTAAAGACTTACAAGACACTATTTTATAAGAGCAAAGATTATAAGATAAAGTTTTACAAAAATAATGGAAGGGTTGAGTGGGATATTAAAACTGAAGATATCAAAAGTGTTAAATTGAAATATGAAATAGGAAATGGGGAGATAGAAGCAAAGGGAAATAGGCTTTATTTGAAGTGGCAGAATGGTGAGATACTTGAGATGATACCTAAATCTATCTGTGAGGGAAAAGAGGTTAAGGTAAGTTATAATATAATTGGAAAAAACGTTGTTACCTTTAAAAGTAAAGATTTAAACTTAAATGGGGGAAATACAAAAATAACAATTGATCCTTCGACATTTTTAGGTGGTGATGGAAATGATGAGTGTAAAACTATAAAAGTTGTCAAAGAAGACTATTTAGTTGTTGGGGGAACCACAACAGATTACTCGAGTTTTCCCGGCTCATCTTCAAAAATAGGGGAGGTAAAGTCCACGATTGGTGAAAAGGATATATTTTTGGCAAGAACCGGTTTTAACTTAAAGGTACTTGATGAGATAACCTTTATAGGTTCTAATGAAAATGATGATATCAATTCTATGAAAAATGTTGGTAATTTTATTTTTATTTGTGGGGCTACAGATGATCCAGAGACTTTTATGCCGGATTACATTTCAAACGCTTATGGTAATATACACTCTTTTGACGATACCACCGGTTTTCTAATAACTTTGAGTTTAGACCCCTTTGAAATAAAGCCCAATCTCTCGCTTTTAATTGGAGGAACAAAAGAAGACGTATGTAATGATATTTCAATTGTTTCACTTCAGTCAGTATATGTGTGCGGTGAAACGGAGTCAATAAACATTCTTCCAGCAGGCGTCACTGGATATGCCCCATCATGGTTTCATAACGGGACAACATATCAGGATAAAACAGGTTTTGTGATGAAAATTAAATTTAATAGTAATGGACCTGAGATTGAAAATGGAACATATGTTGGAGGGGAATCCTCAGATGATGATGAAGTTTGTTATGGAATATGCGTAAAAAGAAATAGTGATTTAACTGTAAAAAGTGTATTCATATGTGGATATACAGAAACTAACGAATTACCATCGTGTCCAAATCCTCCATCAGACATCGGGGGGGATTCTGCTGCTTATTTTTCTAAATTATCCCCTGACCTTTCATCATTTTTAGGTACTGTCTATTTTGATGGTTCTGGGGATGATGTTGCTAAAAGAATAGTTTATGAGCCTGATGGCGATACTTTATTTATAGGAGGTACCACAAACTCAAATGATTTACTGCCAACATGTGTTGGAGGTACGGCACCATGTGCTGAGAATTGGCAGAATTTAAATGGTGGAGATGATTGTTTCATCGCAACTACAGAGGCAAAAAATCTTGCGCCTGAAAGTTTAAATGGGATACCTTTGGGTACAAATAATGATGATGAATTATATAATCTAACACTTTACACTTTAGAGCAAACGTCCGATGTTCATCTTTTTATTGAAGGACAATTTAATGGAAAAGCAGGAGTAAAATATGTAAATGGGTATTATGACTCAATTCCAGATGGTAGTCGCTTTGTTTTTAGAAAGGAAAGTGAAAAGGACCATTATTTTACAGATGGAGTTGCTTATGACGCCACAGTTTATGCTGATGATATTTTTATAGCAGGTACTACAACGTCTCAAAATTATCCAATAACCCCACCTGTTCTTGACAAAGATTTTTCTGGCAATAGCGAAGGATTTGTCGCTTCTTTAGATACTGACACCCTTTCAGTTATTCCACAAAGGTCGTCGAGGATAATAGTTACATACCCTGCAAGTTCGTCCACTCAAATTCCCACTCAAAATTTAAATCCCAATGGTGAAGATTTTACATTAAATTTTAGGGCAATGAAATTTACAATTCCTCTTGATGAAACTAATTTATCCAATTTAACACCACATGATGGTGTTAATTTTTCAATAAAGTTATATGATCAGGATGGTCATCCCCTGAAATTCGCAACTACTCAGAGTAATATAACTGAAAATGATTGGACAGACCTTGCTTTACTGTATCCATGTAACCCGTGCCAAATATCTCCGGAAACTGGTAAAATTGTCAAATGGGTAAAAAATGACAATGAAATTAAAATAAATTTCAATACAGATATTAATCCTGATTGTGAGAATCTTCCTCCTTATTGGTCTTTTATACTTTTTATACCAAATGATCAGTGGCCTCACACTGACTATTTAGATAACAACAACTTATGCACAAATTTTGGATCTGATCAATATCAAGATACCACAATGTGTATTGTCAAAAATTTTCACACAGACGCTTCAAACGATACTGGATACATATATGCAAAATTTTCAAGTGAAGATAACTATATAACTTTTGAAACTCCAGATGGTAGTGAGATTACACCTGATTATCATATGAAACTTTTAGATTACAATTTTCAGACAGATACAGAATCGGTTTCCACTAAGGTTGATAAGGTGGCACCAGCATTTAAAAAAATGGTCATTGCTGATGTAGGCAGGGTTGTAGTTATGCCTGATACAGGTGAGTTGAAGGTTAAAAAGGGAAGAAAAAAGGATTTTATTTCAATAAGTTCAAGGAGGAAGTCTATATTTATATTTTTTAGAGAGGGAGAGGGAAAATTCTTTAAATATAAATTTCCTACTGGTACCCCTATTTCCCTTGCATGTGCTGATCTGGACAAGGATGGGATAAGTGAAATCATAGTTGGATTTGCAGATGGAAGCATAAAGATATATACACCTTCAAATATTTTGAACAAAGAGAGTGGAGATTTAGGTTTTTTGAGGAAGATATTTGAGATAAAGACCAATGGGGAGCCCAAAGATTTAAAATCAATGGATATAAACAATGATGGAAAATATGATTTGATCTATTTAGATGATTCAAATGACAGTGTAGTGGTGCTTTATGGGGAGGATTATACAGAGGAAAAGGAATATTATTTGGATGGTGTGCCAGAAAAGATGACAATAGCGGATGTAAATGGTGATGGGCTTGAGGACATATGTATTGCAAAGTCAAGTGGGAACAGTGTTTCAATTTTATATAACAGTGGTGATGGGAGTTATCAACTTAATGAGGTATCCCCTGGTGGATATCAATTTGACTATGAAGATATAGACCATGGGGATTTTAACAGAGATGGAATTTATGATATTGCTTTATCCTCAGAGGGGGAACAGGCAATTGTATCGGCTATTGGGACGCCAGGTGGGATAATTTTTAACAATGGGGTTGGTATTTCCTATACACCATCTGCAATAGCAGTATCCAATTTAGATGCAGTGAATGGGGATGATGTGCTTGTGGGCTTTTCAGATTACTATAAATTGATTCTCTGCTCAAGTGATGAGGATGGAAAGATACACCAGAGATTTGTAATAAACACCCTCGATGACATTGAGATAGATCCAGATAATGGTGTTATATTACCCGAAGATGATGTTGCTGTGATTATAGATGGTTTAAGTTATGGTGGGGTGAGTGATATGACTGGAATGGTTGGAGTGGTAAATCAGAAATATAATTTATTTTATTTTCCAAAAAGCAGCAATATTTCTTTTTCACTAATAAATGTAGACGATGATGAATCCCTTTTAATGAATTTTGAACTGTATGATAAAAGTGGTGCGCTTTTAAATTTCGACACCCTTTCAGTTTCATCCCATTCACAGTATGCGGGGTATTTTTCATCAGATGATATTTTTGGGGATGATGCTGGGGATGACAAGTTTGTGAGACTTTTTATAACGAAGCCATATCCTTATGGGATTTATCTCTTCAATTCTCCGACAAATCCAAACACTTTAGATGGTGGGAAATTGATTTCAGCTGCTGAGGTAAAGACAAATGGAGTATTTCCGGTAGTTAAGACAGAAGATGGTTATACAAAAATATATTTAATAAATCCCTTTAAGGAAGAAAATGAACTCAAAATATCTCTAAAGTCAAAGGATGGGGTTGAGAAAGATAGTAAGGATGTGACCCTTAATTCCAGAGAGGAGAAGGTATATGATTTAAAGGAGCTATTTAATACAATTGAGGATGAAGATTACGTTGAGATATTTTCAAATAAAGGATTTTTAGGGATTGAGAGTTTTGGGACGGATGAGACCCTTGGTATATTGCCATCAATATATCCAAAAACAGGAGATAGTGTTCTCTACTGCCCCCATATTGCAAGCGGGACATTTGGAGATGTGGTATATGAGACAAAGATAGATTTGATAAATGTTTCAAATGATGATGCCATAGTGAATATATATTTATATTCAGATGATGGGAGTGAGGTTGGTAAGGTAAGTGATTATACGTTGAAGGCACATGAAAAACTTGAGAGCAGTTTAAAGGATTTATTTAATTTAGATGAGAGTGTTGGCACAACAGGGTATCTTGAAGTTGAATCTTCAGAAGATTCAGCACTTGTGGGAAGCTTTACCTTTGAAAATAGTAAAGGGACAATACTGTCCAGTTTACCTTTTACATCAGAGAAGGGAAATTTAATTATGCCACATATTGCAAATGGAGACATTGGAGGAATTAATTACTGGACGGGACTTGCCATACTTTCTCCAGATTCAGATGAGAACGTATCCATAAAGGTTTACGATAAAGATGGAAAATTGATTGCTGAAAAAGATATTTCACTTAAAGCTGGTCAAAGATTTGTAAGTACATTAAATGGAGATGATTTATTTCCAAATATAGGAAATGTCATGGGGGGGTGGATAACAATTGAAGGAGATAATAAAGATTTAATGGCGGTGGAACTCTTTGGAGATAGAGATTTTTCAATTATGAGTGTGGTACCAGCTACAAAGATTCCTGAGTAATTTTTTTAATTCAAAAAAGTTATGAGTAATGGATAAATGAAAATTTTATATAAGGAATGTAATGGTGCCAGGCACGAAAAAATTTTAGAAATCTTCCAATTTTATTAACTTTTTTTTTAAAAAATATTATAATTCGATTTATTCGTTAAAAAGTTTAAGAGGAAGGGTTTTATTATGAAAAAATTAGTTATCTTAAGTCTTTTTTTGTTTTTAATGCTTTCTTTTTCTTTAGCTTTAGAACGTCCTTTTCATACTGAAGATATGAATTTTTTAAACAGAGGAGATTTTGAGTTTCAATTTGGAATGTCTTATTATGACAGTTATAAAAATTTTTACTCGAATTTAGATGGAGATCTATTTAAATTTGGAGAGATGAATTTGAGATTTGGTCTTTCTGACAATACTGAACTTGATATATCGTGGAGTGCCCAAAACTATTATTCTCTTGACCATCCGGTTTCTGGTGGTAATTTTTCCTTTACAGGTGATGATACAAATGATTGGGGAGATGTCAGGATAACAACAAAAATTAAAATTTTAGGAGAAACACCTGTTACACCTGCAGTTGGTATGAAATTTCAGGTAAAACTCCCCAATGCTGATGATACCAAAGGGATAGGTCTTGATACGACTGATTTTTTTGGAACTTTTATTTTTCAAAAAGGCTTTGGAAAGCTTTCTCTTTTTACAGAAGTTGGGCTTGCTATTTATGGAGATCCAAGAGAAGGGAGTAATCAGATAGATAAGTTTATATATGGGGTTGGTGGTATATATAAGTTAAATAAAATTTTTGACCTTGTTGGAGAGGTTTATGGAAACGCTTTTCACGACACAAAAATCTATCCAAATCATGGAGATATAATGGGTGGTTTAAGGATAAAAACAGGTAATCTCAGATGGGATGCAGGTATATGTGCTGGACTGGATAATGATAACACCTATGACTATGGTGTTACTTTTGGGGTTAGCTATTTGTTTAAAGGTATATTTCATTAACATTATTTAGGTTATAAATTTTTATGAATGTATTCATCCTTACAGAAATTTGTTTTTCAGTAGTTTCTTTAATAATTTTTTTTATCGCTGATTTACTTTTAATTTTTATTGGTGGATATCTTTTTTCAAAGTACCAAAATGTTCTTTTAAGAAAAAATCTAAATAAAATAAAAGAAATTTTATCTGACAGGACAAAAGAACTTCAAGATTATAAAGGTGCTTTAGCAAAACTTATTAATTATGACCCATTAACTGGTCTTAGAAATAGAAGTTCCCTATTTGAATTGCTTGAACTTGAATTTAGAAGACTTGAAAGGGTGGAAAACACTTACATATCAATTTTAATATTTGATATTGATAATTTTAAAGACATAAATCATGGTTATGGACCAAAAGTAGGAGATGAGATTTTAAGATTTTTTGGAAAATTTTTAACAAATAATTTGAGAAAGTTGGATATTGTTGGTAGATTGGGGGAAGATGAGTTTTTGGCAATTTTACCAACTACTGATATTGATGGCGCAAGGATTGCCGCTGAAAAAATTAGAAGTAAAATATCAAAATCCATTTTAAAATATGAGAAAGAACCCATTAGTTTTACTATAAGTGGCGGTATAGCAAGTATAAAATCAAAGATAAGATTTTCCTCTACTTTAATGGATAAATTTGTTAAAGAAGCGGAGAAAAAACTAAAACTTGCCAAGGAAGAGGGCGGAAATAAAATTAAGTGGTAACTTTTTTCACAATTTTTAATCTATAAAATATAAAATAAGTGTAATTTTCTTTTTACAGGTGGTAAAATATACTGTTATGAGGAGGAAGATATTTTTATCCTTAATTTTAACAATATTTCTTTTGACTGTTGTTAGGGGAAATATTGTTATTAGAGGAAAGGTAGTTACAAAATCTAAAAAGCCAATAGTTGGAGCTCGTATAACTGCATATAACCACGTCAGGAAAAAAATTGCAGCGGTTAAAAGTAATAGAAAAGGGGAATTCTATTTAAATTTAAGTGAATCTTCAGAATATAGTATTATAGTTTCAAAAAATGGGTTTTTAGAACGTAGTATTAATTATCCAGTTAAAAAGGGAAAGAAAAATTACACCCTAATTGTCAGTTTAATCAGAAATGAAAATAGTGAGGTAAATTGGGATATAAAAAGTTTGTTAAGGGCATCCAATAACGAGAAAGATTTAATTTTTAGGTTTGGTGGTGAGAGTAGAATAAACACCAGAAATAAAAATAAACAACAAAGGAGTAATAATAAACCAGATCTTTTATCTGAATCTATACAAAGAAAGGGTGGTATGAGAATTTTTCTGAGCACAACATCAGATCTTTTAGGTGGTAATAATTTTTTCTCATTTCCAATTTCACAAGAAGGTCAATTTACAACAAAATTTGCTTATTTGCAATCAGCAGGAAGCAATGCAAATGTAATAGTTGCCGGTAAAATAAATAGCAGTGAGAGAAAGGATGTGACAATAAAAAATGTTGTGCAATATAGATTTTCAAATAAGCATAGTTCTGAAATTTCCTTTGGATTTTCAAATTTTGGGCAATTGGATAGTTCTACTCCAGGAAACTTTTCAAATTCAATTGAAAATGAAATCATCGATACATTTCAGCCAATAAAGACACTTAATGTATCATTCAAAGATATGTTTCAGATTGATGCACCTCTTCAGATTGTTTATGGATTTGATTTTACACATATAAATGGAGAAAATGGAATAACTTTTATAAATCCAAAATTTGAATTTCATTTTATGCCAAATAAGTCAACTGATATTTTTCTAAATGCCAATCAAGACAGAAAAACATATGATAGTGATATTGATGTTTCAGAAGGGGAAAGTGTTTCTCTTTTATCGCCTGCTTCTGTTTCAAGGGTCAATGGACTTGACACATTTATAAATAGATATACCCATTATGACACCGGTTTTTCTTTTTTAGTAGGAAATAACTCCAAAGTTCAATTGACAACTTTTATTGATAAAGTTGCAGGTGCTGGATTGCCTTTTGTGGCAATATTAAAAAGTCCTTTTAAAAATAGTTCTTCAACATTTTATCCCATATTGCCTTCAGAATATAGTAAGGATAGTGGATTAAAAATAGATTTTGAACATAGATGGAATGATATCTTAAAAACTTCGGTTATATATATTTATGGAGATACCTCATATATTAACTCTTATGATGCATCTAATAAAAAATTTTCCTTTTCAAAAGGTTTCTATAGTAAAATAAGCACAAATGTTGATTTAAATATTCCATCAACGGATACAGATATCAAGACAATTTACAATTATTCTCCTATTAAAAACTCAATTATGGGAATTGGTTCCTTTTATGATTACTATAGCACAGGAAATAATTCCCTAAATCTGTTTATAAAACAAAAAATATCTTTTCTTAGTTCTGATTTTGGCAGATGGGAGGCAATTTTAGATCTAAGGGATATTTTAAACCAGGGGATTGATGTTTATGAGACTGCTGGTGGAGATTTAATAATTGTTAGAAACAGAAGAAGTTTTAGGGGGGGGATAAATTTCCATTTTTAAGCAATAACGTAAAGTTTTTATGGATGTTGATAATCTAACTGCAAATCGTAAAGTTAAAGAAAAGGTTGTTTTTTATCTTTTGACGTTCCTTTCACTTTTTTTTCTTTTAATAGCAGTTTTGAATGTAAAAGCAAGATTAACCTGGAAAGAGCCAACAGATGGCATAATATGGGGAGAAAGTATAAAAGGCGTAATTGTCAAAGAAATTGTTGGTAATAATGTACCCAAAGGTATAAAAGTTGGAGATATTTTGATTAAAATTAATGAACATGAAATCCTGGATCTTCAAGATTATTATGATGTTTTTTTCATATATTCACCAAATGAAAAGGTTAACTACGTTTTTCTTGATGGAAAAAGTGGAAATATTAAAAGTTTTTATATTAAATTAGCTGAAAAACCTATTTTTGAGAATATAGATATTTATAGAATAATATTGGCTTTAATATATATTTTATCTGGTTTTTTAATATTTTTTAGGCATAGAGAAGCTAAAGGAAGCAAACATTTCTTTCTTGTGTGTCTGTTTTCTTTTGCTTTGTATATTTTTAAATATACTGATAAGGTTTCCAAAATTGATATTTTGGTTTATTTTATTTCGAAATTTTCACTGACGATTTTGCCAGCGCTATTTTTGCATTTTTGTTTAACATTTCCAGTTAAAATTAAAGAAAAGTTAAATAAAGGACTAATTTTTCTCCTATATTTGCCTTTTATTGGTTTATTTGTTTTTGAATTACTCTGGTTTTTAGGCAAACTTGAGAGGTTTAATTTTCCCCGTTCACCTTCAAAAAAGGTTTTGTTAGACAATCTCAATATTGTATATTTTTCTATATATTTTTTAGCTGCAATTATCCTTTTATTTTTACAGAGAAGAAAGGTAAAAGATATTGAATTAAAGCAGCAAATGAAATGGGTAATTGCTGGTGTGATATTGTCCCTATTTCCATTCCTGATATTTTACGTTATTCCGCTTTTACTTAATTTGAATATAACTCCACTAATGCAAGCATCTATTCTTTCTCTTGGGTTTATGCCAATATCCTTTTCATATGCAATAGTTAAGTATAAATTAATGGATGTGGATGTGATTTTTAAGAGGGGGTTAATTTATTTTATCGCATCTGCTGTTTCATTATTTGTTTACTTCGTTATTCTTGGATTGAGTGGATTACTTTTTAAACTGTTATTTCCAGAGTCAACCTTTTTGACAATTGCTGTATCAGTTTTAATTGCTGCATTTATTTTTTCACCTGTTAGAGATTGGGTTCAAAAAGAGGTTAATAGAATATTTTATAAAGAAGAATTTGAACTTAAAAACTCACTATATGAACTTGGAAGAACTCTTGCTACACAGGGAAATTTAAATGATATGGCAGATTCAGTTTTTCTTATTTTTAAAAAAATATTGGATCCTGAAAAAATTGCTATTTTTGAGATAATCAATAGTGAAAAAAATATTTTTAAAATGGTGATTTCTTCTGATAACTCTTTAAAAAAGGGTGAAGTCATTGAAATTCCAGTTGAACTTTTTTCAAAATCAAACGTTGGCTTTTATTTTAAACTGCCAGAAAAAATAAAAGAAATGGGGCTATCATATTTTTTCCCATTGGAAATTAAAAATGAGATTATTGGCGCAATAGGAATTGGAATAAGCAAATCTGGAAAATTATTGACTTCGGAAGATGCTTATTTGATCAAAGTTCTATCTGGATATATATCTGTTTCCTTTGAAAACATTAGATTACTTACTGTATTAAATAGGCAGCTGCAAGATATTAGAGAACTAAAGGAGTTTAATGAGAGAATTATTAATTCAATAAATCTTGGGGTACTTGTATTTGACAATAATGGCGACATTTTAATTCAAAATAGAGCAATGGAGGTCATCGTAGGCGAAAAAGGAAAAACTATTTGGGATTTGTTTTCTGATGATTTCATTGAATATTTATTCTATGGAAAGGACTTTTTAAATTTAGATGATAATTTATTTTTACATAGATTGTCTTATAAAAATAAAAAGGGTGAGGATAAGATTTTAAATATTTCAATTATTCCGATAAGAGGAGATGAAACAGAAAATAAGAGAATAATTTTTGTTTTTAATGATATAACTGATAGGGTTAAACTTGAAGGAGAGTTGATAGTAAGAGAAAAGGAAAAAACACTTACCACTATTTCTGCAGGAATTGCCCATGAAATTAATACACCACTAACTGCAATATCTTCTAATTTACAAATGGTCATGGAAGATATTAAGGACGAAGATATAAAAAATACAATTGAAAAGGCAAGAAAAGAATGTTTTAGGGCTTCAAGAATTGTAAATAACTTTTTAAACTTTGCCAGACTAAAGACAATAGAGAAAAGAGAATTGGATATTAAATATGTTATTAATACTGCACTTGATTTAATTATGAATTTAATAAAGAAAAAAAATATTGAAATAGTAAAAAACTTTCTTGAAAATAGTTTGTTGGTTTATGGCAATGAAGGACAGCTAATTCAGGTATTTACAAATCTGATATTAAATGCAAAAGATGCTGTTTCTGAAGATGGAGGTAAAATTTTAATTGAGGCTGGTAGAAATAATTCATTTGTAGAGATTAAAATTTCAGATAATGGTAGTGGTATACCAAATGAGGTAAAAACCCATTTGTTTGACCCTTTTTTTACCACTAAAAGGGAAGGAAAGGGAACTGGATTAGGTCTTGCTGTTTCAAATTTGATTATTCAAGAACACAGAGGTAAAATATTTGTTGAGTCTGAAGTTGGTAAGGGTAGTACATTTATAATTAGACTACCGGGTATAAATGAAGAAGGAGGCAAAATTGAAGGGAAAGGTACTATTAATTGACGACGAAGAAGTTATAAGAGATACCTTTTCTAAAGTTCTTGAAAGAAATGGGTATGTTTGTCAAACTGCCGAGGATGGTGAGAGTGGATTAAAAATATATAAGGAAGGAAAATATGATGTAGTACTGTTAGATTATATGTTACCGGGGAGTAATGGATTAAAGGTTCTTGAAACATTAAAAGTATTAGATCCAAACGTGGTTGTCGTTATAATAACTGCTTTTGGAAAAGAAGAAATATCTGCAGAGGCTATGAAAAAGGGGGCTTTTTATTTTCTAACAAAGCCGATTGACAATAGATTGCTTTTGATGATTATAGATAAGGCAATTTCACACAGGAAGTTATTGACTGAAAATATATTACTTAAGAAATTTGTTGAAGAGAAAACAAAAGGTAAAGAATTAATTGGAAATAGTGAGGCAGTTAAAAATATTTTAAAGAAAATAAGACAGGTTTGTAATACAAAGACGAATGTGCTCATAGAGGGAGAAACAGGGACAGGTAAAGAGTTGGTAGCAAAGATGATTCACAAATTAAGCAACAGAAATAAATTTCCCTTTGTTGCAATAAATTGTAGTAGTATCCCTTCAAATTTGCTTGAAAGTGAATTTTTTGGATATAAAAAAGGTGCTTTTACTGGTGCAGATAGGGATAAAGATGGTTTATTTAAGCAAGCTGATAAGGGAAC
>JALULU010000044.1 GCA_027040585.1 Acidobacteriota bacterium
TTAAAAGTTCTATTGTAAATCTTGCTTCTTTATATTCATATTCAAGTGTCAATGGCAAAAAATTTTCATATCTATTTATGGCAAGATTGACCATTGTATACCTATGTATAAAAGAAACATCACTTTTTTTATGAGGGGGATTTACAGATACAGAAAAAAAAATCTTATCCAATTCAAAGTATTTTAAAGCTTTTTGAGCCAATTTTAAGTGTTCACTATGAATTGGGTTAAATGTCCCACCAAATATAGCTATATATGACATAACCAACTTTAATTATATACCATTTAATCTTTATTTTGTATTAATATTTTTTTGCACAAAAAGATGAATTCCTCTATTCCTTTTCCAGTTACAGAAGATATTTCAAGATATGGAAGATTTTTTTCTCTGCAGAAATTTTTTAATCTTTCACTTATATTATTATCTGAAAGGGAATCAACTTTTGTACCTAAAACAATTTTAGGCTTTTTATATAATTTTTCACTGAATAGTTTAAGCTCTTTTTCAATTTTAGAAAATCTAAGAATTGGATCTTCATCAATAGATAAATCGATAAGATGTGCAATTATTTTACATCTTTCAATATGCTTTAGAAATTTATCCCCAAGTCCATGTCCACTATGCGCACCTTCAATTAATCCAGGTATATCGGCAACCACAAATGTTGAAATGTCATCTACTTTGACCACTCCAAGATGAGGATATAGAGTTGTAAATGGATAGTCTGCAATTTTTGGTTTTGCAGCAGAAATCCTTGAAATTAATGTTGATTTCCCGGCGTTTGGATACCCAACAAGTGCTACATCTGCCAAAAGTTTTAGTTCAAGTATTAAATATCTTTCCTCACCTTCTTCACCATATTCAAATTCCCGGGGTGCCTGATGTGTTGGTGTTGCAAACCTTGCATTACCTTTGCCACCTTTTCCCCCTCTTGCAACAAGGATTTTTTCCCCATCCTCTGTCAGATCTGCAATAATCTCACCGCTTTCTTTATCTTTTATTATTGTGCCGATTGGAACTTTAATGATTAAATCTCTACCACTTCTTCCTGTTCTATTTGAACCCTCACCATGTCTTCCTCTTTCCGCTTTAAAGATTTTATTGTATCTAAAATCCAATAGTGTATTTAAACTTTTCGTTGCTACAATATATACATTACCGCCTTTGCCGCCATCTCCACCACTGGGTCCCCCCTTAGGCACAAATTTCTCCCGTCTAAAGGCGACACAACCTGTACCACCATCACCTGCCTTAACATAAATTTTTGCGTAATCTATAAACATGATTAGAAATAAAAAAAGGGGCAATTTTTATTGCCCCTAAATTTTTACAAAAACGAAGAGTTATTTTACTCCTGAGGAATGATATTTATGAATTTTCCTTTTATTTTTTTATCACGGAAATGGACTATTCCATCTTTAAGGGCAAATAGTGTATCGTCTTTTCCTCTTCCAACATTTTCACCTGGTTTTATTTTAGTTCCTCTCTGTCTAACCAAGATAGTGCCAGCCTTAACAAATTGGCCTCCAAACCTTTTAACACCAAGCCTTTTTGAATGGCTATCCCTTCCATTTTTTGAACTTCCAACTCCTTTTTTATGAGCCATTTTTTCTCTCCCTTAATTTTTTAAAAATTGAAGTTAATTTTTTTCACTAAAATTTTAGTATAACCCTGTCTATGACCGTTAAGTTTCTTATACTGTTTTCTTCTTTTCTTTTTAAAAACAAGGACTTTTTTATCCTTTCCATTTTCTATAACTTCAGCCTCAACCTTTGCTCCTTCTAAAGCAGGTTTTCCAACAGCAAATTTTTCTCCATCGCTTACGAAAAGAATGTCACTAAATTCTAAAATATCCCCATTTGAGGATTCAATATAATCTATTTTTAAGATATCATTCTCTTCAACTCTGTATTGTTTGTCTCCATTTCTCAAAATTGCGTACACTTAAAACCTCCTGAAATATTAAAAAAGGAAATTATATAAATATGAAAAAAAATGTCAACAAAAATTAAACTTAATAGTAAATTAAAGGGGGAAAATTTCCCCCTTAATAATAAAAATTTAGTATCTTCTATCGAAATCAGATCTAAATCTTTTCTTAGGTGGGCGAGCTTCATTTATCCTTAGTGTCCTGCCTTCAAATTCTTTCCCATCTAAGGAATCTTTAGCATCCTGAGCTTCCTGCTCTGAAGCCATTTCAACGAAGCCAAAACCTCTGCCTTCAATCACGTTTACACTAACTACTTCACCATAATTGGCAAATAGTTCCTTTAACTGCTCGTCAGTTACTGAGTACTTGAGGTTTCCCACATAAAGTTTTTTACCTTGCATTTTATCCTCCAAAAAAATATAAAATATTATCCCTGTAATGTGAATGATTCCTAAACCAATTATTTTTTTATGGGAATTATCACAGCGAGGGATCAAAAAAAACAAAATAACAAAAGAACAATATCCAAAAGAAACTTCATATTATACCTTTAAAATTATTTTGCAAGCATTTTTTTTATTTTTTTAAATTTCTTAAAATAATTGTTTCAACTACACAATTATTCTTTAAGAAAGTTTTTTTTAATGTAAACTTCTTCCTATACCACTATATTTTATGGTTTCTTGTTAAATAATGAAAAATCCTTCATAGTATTCAAGTTTATCTCTGTAAGATCTATATTTAGTATTTTTATTTTATTTAATACATTTGAGGCATTTTTAAAATTGATTTTTTTAATTTCTTTTTGATATAATTTCTGCTTTGAATTTTCAAGGTTATTTTAGGAGGAAGAATGCTTAATCTAATTCGTGAAAACAGATATAAGCTAAAATGGCTTTTATGGCTGGTTATAATAGGGTTGACAGTGGGTATGGTTCTGCTTTTTTCTGCTGCACCACCATCTGCTCCAGGTCAAGAATTGGGAAATTTTGTTGCAAAGGTTGATGGTGTTGAGATTTCACCTGCTGAATTCAGGTTTAGGCTTAAGTTAATTTTAAACAGACTTGGACCAAATGCAACAACTGACAAAAAAAAGTTAAAAATGTATGGTCAATATGTATTAAACAGTTTGGTAAGAACTACAATCTTATCAATTGAAGCAAAGAAAGTAGGTTTTACAGTATCCGATAAAGAGTTAAGGGATTATATCCTCAACAGTCCACTTTTTAATATGGGAGGATCTTTTGTTGGAGCAAAGGACTATGAACGAATTTTAAGTTATCTTGGTATAACACCCGAGGGATTTGAAAATTTAATGAGGAAAGAAATACTTTCCCAGAAATACACTGATTTTTTAAATTCAAGTGTTAAGGTTGGAAATAACGAAGTAAAGCAACTTTTTGAGGAAAATAATAATTCCGCAAAAATTAGATATGTTGCTATTTCTGATTTAAAGTATTTTTCAAAAGTTGATATGAATCCTGAAAAGATTAAAGAATATTATGAAAAGCATAAAAAAGATTTTAAGGTTGGTGAAACAAGGGTAGTAAAATATATAAAACTTTCTTCAACAGCACTTGAAAGAGCAATGCTTGCTGAAATAACTGATGATGAAGCTTTAAATTATATAAAACAGCATCCAAGAGAATATCCTGAAATGGTTGGAGCAAAACATATTCTATTTAAAGTTCCCAAGAATGCAACCCCCGCTGAAGTTGAAAAAATAAAGAAGAAAGCTGAAAAAGTTTTAAAAATGGCAAAAAGTGGAGTTGATTTTTCTAAACTTGCAAAAAAATATTCAGAAGATCCTGGTTCTGCAAAAAGAGGTGGAGACCTTGGTTTTTTTGGAAGAGGAAGAATGGTAAAACCATTTGAAGACGCTGCTTTTTCACTTAAAGTTGGACAAATAAGTAACCTGGTGAGAACTCAATTTGGATTTCATATTATAAAAGTTACTGCTAAAAAAGATGCTAAAAGCTATATTCCACAGGCAAAGAGAAAATTAGCAAGAGAAAAAGCTAAAGATCAACTTCAAAATAAGGCCCAGGAAATTTACGATGAGTTACAAAAGAGTAAGGACATTGATTCTGTTGCAAAAAAATTCAATTTAAAAGTCGAGATGTCAAAACCTATCAATAGAAAAAATCCAGATTATAAATTAGGGATGCCCAAGGGTTTTATCGATGAGTTAATGTCCATGAAAAAAGTCGGAGAAGTTGGTAATTTATATGAAGTGTATGATGGATTTTTTGTATATCAACTTAATAAAATTATTAAACCACATATACCATCATTAAATGAAATAAAGGCAAAAGTTGAGGGCGCTTATAGAAGATTTGAAGCCATAAAACTTGCACAGCAAAAGTGTAAGGAGTTTTTATCCAAAGTTAAAAAGCCAGAAGATTTTGATAAAGTTGCTAAAAGTATGAAATTAAATCCTGAAGACTCTTTTCTTTTTAATGTAAAGGGACAAGTATCTAAAGACCTTGGATATGCTTTTGGCTTAACTTATGATGTTTTAAAGCATAAAGTAAATGAATTGGGTGGCCCTGTGAATGTAAAAGATAAAGAAGTGGCATATATTGTTAAAGA
>JALULU010000045.1 GCA_027040585.1 Acidobacteriota bacterium
AGGCTTCTTCTACTTCCAAAAAGTTTAAAAAACTGAGAAATTGGAATTGTCACAAAATTATCCATTGACTGTCCCAAAACTGAACCCTTACTTTTGTATGTTCCAATTATTTTAAATTTCAAGCCTTTTATAGTTAGCAATTTCCCAATTGGATCAATGTTGGGAAATAACTCTTTTTTTATATCATTACCTATTACACACACAGGCTTTGAATAAAACTCCTCATTTTGAGTAAAATATCTTCCATCTTCTATTTCATCATTTGAGATATAAATCATATCAGCCGTTTCTCCAACTATTGAGACATCTTCCATGTAGTTTTTTCCAAATTTTACCATTGTAGTCCTTGATACTCTTGCACCTATCCTATCCGCTGACTTTAATTTCCTTTTAAATTCCATATATTGGTGATAGTCTATATTTTTTCTTCTAAAGGATTTTATTACAGCCTGTATACCTTTTGATATGTCTTCTATTTTTGTTATTTCAAAGGCATTACTTCCAAGGGTTGCAATTTTTTTTGCTGCAAACTCATTTGCACCAGCAATCACTGTCATAACAGAAATTAAACTTAAAACCCCTATTGTAAGGCCTAAAAAAGTTAAAAAGGATCTTGCTTTATTTTTTAAAAGAGAACTCCACGCCTCTTTAAATCCATCACTTACTGATATATTTCTCTTAAGCATAAAAACCATTACTTAAAAATCTAAGTAGTAAATACGAATAAAGAAATTAAAAAGTTTCACAATAAATTGGTGCAAAATATAAAAAATGTTATATGGAAAATAGGACGGTTCAAAAAGTTTTTCATTTATACCAATTTTTCCCTTTATAAATATAATGTTTATTTTTCCATACACAACGTATATGGATAAATATTAAACGATGAACAAATTATGTTGAATGGACTGAAAGCAAATTTCATATCCCTGCAAGGTGTATTCAGTTAATTGAGTTTATAAGTAATAAAAGGAAGTAAATTTTGTGTAGAAACCTTTGTTTTTGTAGATAGTAAAAAAATATGTTTTTCTAATGAAACTTTTCTCTCTCCCTTTTAATTCTATCTATTAAACGTTTAAACTCATCCTCATCTTTTAAAATCTTAATCAATTTCTCTAATTTTCTCGTGAACATATAAAAAAACAGCAACAAAAAAAACAAAACAAAAATCATTATAAAATAAAATTCCATTCCAGGTATTAAATGAGAAAAGTTATGATGCTTTAGTATAATTAATAAAAAAACTGTGGATAGAATAAAAAGAAGAGGAAAAAAATAAGTCTTAAAAACCATTATTTTCATTTTACTTTTTTTACTAAAACTTTTTTCAACATCTACTATTCCGTCCAAAATAATATACTTATTCCAGTATTCCCAAAATATGACACACCAGTAATAAACCAGGAAGGCAATTAGAAAATAATCTAAAAAATCGTAAGAACTTCTATATTTAATTTCTGCTAAAAAGACAAAAACCAAAATTACATATAAAATTAACAAGAAAAATGCAAAAACAACGTTTTTAATCACTATATATTTTTTACTTAATTTTGAGGTAAGCAAACTCATAAAAAAGTATATTTTTTTGAATTTAAAAGAGTATGGGCTAACTATCATAAAAGTAAAGAAAGCAAATAGTGTCACAAAAATAGCACTAAAAGCCACCCCCATCTCAAGAATGAATCTCACATTATCTGATACGTTAAAATTTACAATATAAATCTTTTTTATAAAATCATAAAAAGTAAGCATACCAAAAATCACGAAAATAAAAAAATTTGAAAAAATAGAATCAAGAGAAAAAACATCTTTCTCTTTCATTTCTCTATCCATAAACTCTCCTAAAACTACATACAAGTAAATTATCTCTTAAAAATTTCATTTTTAAAAGCAATTAAAAATGAAAATGTAAGGAAGACAATGGACATTATAAGAAGTAGTGTAACTGTTTTTTCAATTCCAAAGATATTAATAGAAAGAAGCCCCACAAAAAGCGTTGAAGAAAGCCCGCCA
Organism: Acidobacteriota bacterium; assembly: GCA_027040585.1. Lineage (GTDB taxonomy): Bacteria > Acidobacteriota > JAAYUB01 > JAAYUB01 > JAMOQF01 > JAMOQF01. The sequence continues at coordinate 2,014 of JALULU010000045.1, forward strand.
AAGTGATCTAAAGAATCTATTATCGCAGCAATTTTTGTATTTTTAATTTTTACCCTCTCCAATATTTCACAAGAAATGGTAAAAAATCCACCTGTTATAAATCCTGAAACAAATACTATCAACAAAAAGAAAATTAAAGGTATTTTCCCTATATCCATTAAAATTATAAGTTCACTTAATAAAACCAAAAAAAAAAAACAAAAAAAACAGAAGAAAAGATAGAATAAGATGCTTTTTAAAAGTACCTACAAATTCTCTTTTTATAAAGAAACTCCCCGCTGCTAAACCTGCCATAAAAACTGCAAAAATAAAACCAATAAAAGAATATACGTATCCTCTCGCAATTTGGAAAAGATAAATATACAAAAGTAAAAGAGCCATTCCTGAAAATCCACCTATAAACATTGAGATGTAAGAAGTATATTTAGAAAGATTTTTTCCATTCCTTCCAAAGATAATATTAAGTGATAAAAAAATCAGGATTAAGAAAAAAATAGAGTAAAAAATATCCAAAATAACTTTTAAATCCCTTTCATCAATTCTTTTAAATTTTGATGACCCATATTTTATATTAAAAACCTTCAAAAATTTAAAGAAGAGTTCTGGATGAAAATCCCTATTTATATCTCCTTTCTTGCTATTTAACACATTATTCAACCATTTAATTCTATAAGGCTGTAGAATCAATGTAAAAGCGTATGGGGAATAAGATTTATCCAAATCTAACTTCTTATAATTGGCCACCAATTTATTCAAATTGAGTTGAAACTTAACATTATTATTCTTTGCAATAAAAATTATTTTCTCCCCGGGAATTGCCACAACATTTTTAAATGAATTTTTTAACGTCCAAAAAAGTGATAATAAAAGACTTCCAACGTCCTTGCCCAAATAGTTTTCTTTTCCCGGAAGTGAGCAGGAAATAATCCCATTTGGTGAGAGTGATTTTTTTAACAATTTAAAAAATTCCAATGTGAAAAATCTATTTTCATTTAAATTAGCTGGAGTTGGAACGTTTAAAATAATAAGATCAAATTTTTCCCTATTTTCCCTTAAAAATTTTCTTCCATCCTCAAAAAATATTTTTAATTTACTGCTTTTTACTTTTACACCTATTTCATTTAAAATTTCTATATATTTGGGGTCAAGTTCAACATAGTAGAGACTTTTTAAATTTTTATATTTTAGAAAATAGTTTAAATCCTCTTCATATCCACCACCAATTATAAGAATTTTTTTTGGTTCATTTTGGAGAAGCAAGAAGTAATCTTTTAATTTTTTCATATATGGATCTGGAAATGTTGTAAAGAGACTACCATTAACAAAAATTCCACGTTCTTCACTTAATTTCCCAATTGAAAGGTTTTGATATTTTGTATCCTCTGAAATGAGAAGGCTAAATCCATTTTTGTATCCTTTCCACCTCAATTGGTCAAAATAGTTTTTAATAGGAACACTTTTAAATGACACGTAAAAAGAAAAAGAAATTGCAAATAGAAGAAAGAGAAAAATATATTTTTCCTTTTTAAAAAGAAGTGGAATTGAAAATATTATTGAAAAAATAATTATTAGGGCAGGATGAACCTTCCCAGCAAGTAAAAAAGTAAAAATAACGCATGAAAAAATACTTCCCGCAGACTCATAAAAATAGAGCTCAGAAGGAGAAATTTTTCCATAATCAGACTTTAAAATTAGTGGAAAAGAAAACCCCACAAAAAATGAAAGTGGTAAAACTCCCAGGCACACAAAAAAAAATGAGCCAATGGGAACAATTTCCCCCGGCGAAAGATTTAGAAAATTTCTTATATATCTTATAAAAACAAACGAAAAAAGTGATAATAAAGAAAGAATTAAGGGATCTAAAATCGTAAGAATATTTGCAAATTTTTTATTTAATGAAACAAAACTTTGAAGAATCGCACCTGTTAAAATGCCACCAAGCCAAATAAAAAAGAAGGTAATTATTGATATTTCATTTCCTGAAAGAATATTTAAGACTTCTCTAATTAAAAGGACTTGAAATAGGAGGGAAAAAAAGCCTAAGGTAAAACCCCTTATCCTATCCATTAATCTATATTTCTACCCTATTTTCTTCAACAATTTCAGGAGACAATTTATAAAAATAGGATTTTAAAACCTTTTTAAACTCAGCAAGATCCTCATACCTATCATCTGGATTTTTTTCAAGCAATTTCTGAATAATACCATTTAATTCATCATCCACCATGGGATTATAATTTTCAATTGAAGATGCCTTGTGAGATACAATATTTATAGCGGTTTCAGCAACTGTTATACCGTCAAAGGGCCTTGTACCAGTAATCATCTCATAACAGACCACACCCAGACTAAATTGGTCAACACGAGAGGTAACATGGCCACCATTAACCTGTTCAGGAGACATATATGAAGCAGTTCCAAGCAACATATTTGCATCCGTTGTGGTTATTCCATATGTCTGCAATTTAGCAATACTAAAATCTATTATCTTTACAATTCCCTGAGTGTTTATAAATATATTTTCAGGTTTAACATCCCTGTGAATTATGCCCTGTGTGTGTGCAAAATGAAGTGCATCACAAATTTGAGAAGTAATTGCAAAAAAGTTTTTTAGTGTTACAATCTTATTCTTCCTCATATATTGTCTCAAACTTATCCCATCAATATATTCCATAATAATTGCATATTTACCCTCTAAAAATCCCACATCAAAAATAACAGCAATATTTGGATGTATTAACTTTCCCTGTGCCCTAATTTCCTTTTTAAACCTGCTAAAGTGTTCCTTGTCTTCTATTTTATCAGGGAAAATTACTTTTATGGCTACAAACCTATCTATCACAGGGTCAAACGCCTTATATACCTCACCAACACTGCCTTTACCTATGAGTTTGACTATTTCATATTTCCCGAGATTCTTCAAAACAGCCTCCGAAAAAATTATAACATATAAATTTTAAACAAAAAACAATAGCGTTAATTCACTTCTTATTTTATACTAAATATATGAGAATTAAACTCTTTTTATTGCTTCCAATTTTTATTTCTCTACTCATAATTTCTATAGATGAAAAATCTATTAAAAAAAATCAAAAAATATACAAAAAAATTGACTACAATATTTTAAAAAATGGGGATTTAATATTTAAAAAATGTACTTATATTGACAGTGAAGCAGTAAATTTATTAGATAAAAATGGGGATTATTCTCACGTTGGAATTATAATAAAAAATGATAAAAAAATTTTAGTCATAGACTCAGAACCAGAAAAAGGTGTCATCATTGAATCCATTAAGAATTTTCTAAATGATGCGTATTCATTTTCCATATTCAGATTGAAGGTAAATAGAAAGATACCTTACAGTGCTGTAAAATTTGCAAAAAAATTTCTAAATTTACCATTCGACAACAATTTTGACTTAAAAACAGACAACAAACTATACTGTACTGAACTTGTGTGGAAATCTTTTCTCAAGGCTGGATTTAATTTGACAGGCGGAAAGTTTAATCATTTTAATTTTATCTTCTTTAAAAATAAAAGTTATATTCTTCCTTCATTACTATTATCTTCAAAAAAAGTTAAAAAAATTTATTGAGGTATAAAATGAATTTTAAAAGAAATTACTTTTTTATTTTTACTTTCCTGATTTTTGTTCTTTCATGTGGTAGTTATTTTAATTCCCCCGAGAAAAGGGCTAAAAAGTTTTTTTATCTACTTGACGGTGGAAAAATAGATGCAGCTTCACAAATGTTATCTAAAAGCAGTATGAAATTTGGAAAGAAAAAGGTAAGATACATTTTAGAATCAATTTCAAATAACATACAATCTCATAAAGGGTTAAAAAGTGTCAAAGTAACTGAAAAAGGAATGAAGGGTAATGATAAATGTAATTTGACACTTAAAATAATATTTGGTGATGACTATAGAACCCTTCAAGATATAAAAATGGTAAAAGAAAACGATAAATGGAAAATAAATCTTAGCAGTCTTATATTTTAATTTTTAAATCAAATTTATTTCTTCTTTTTAGGCATAAAATATACTGATAACAGTCTCCCCTCCATTTTAGGATTGCCATCCACATCTGCGATGTCTTCCATTGCTGCAACTACTCTCTCAATAACATTTTTACCAAGTTCAAGATGAAGCATTTCTCTGCCTCTAAAAAATACTGAGCATTTAACCCTATTTCCCTGTAAAATGAATTTTCGCATGTTGTTTATTTTATATTCCATATCGTGAGTATCTGTTCTTGGCCTGAACTTCACTTCTTTCACCTGAATATTTCTTTGTTTTTTCTTTGATTCCTGTAATTTTTTCTTCTGCTTATAAAGGTATTTCCCGTAGTCCATTATTTTACAAACTGGCGGGGAAACATTTGGAGATACCTCGACCAAATCAAGTCCTCTCTCCTTTGAAAGATTTAAAGCTTCTTCAATCCCAACTACTCCAACCTGTGTACCATCATGGTCAATTAACCTGACCTCCTTAGCCCTGATTTGAGAATTGATTCTCAACTTGTCATCTGAATCCTTTTTGTACCTGATAATATATACCTCCTAAAAATAAAATAATTTCAAAATAAATATTAAGGTTTAATGCTCTTTTTATCAATAAGATTCTTAACCATTTTTGAAAAATCCTCAATTCCCATTGCACCAAGATCTCCCTCATATCTATTTCTAACAGAAATATTTCCAGACTCAACCTCTCTTTCACCCACAACCAACATGTAAGGTATTTTTTGAATCTGAGCTTCCCTGATTTTGTACCCAACTTTTTCATTTCTATCATCTACAGTAATTCTCAAACCCTCTTTAAGAAGAGACTCTTTTAAACTGTGTGCATATTCATGAAATTTTTCACTTACTGGAATAACTCTGGCGTGTTCTGGAGAAAGCCATAAAGGAAAAGCTCCAGCATAGTGCTCAATTAGTGTTCCAAAAAATCTTTCAAGTGAACCCATTATTGCTCTATGAACCATAAATACAAGATGTTCTTTTGAGTCCTGTCCAATATAAGTGACATTAAATCTTCTTGGAAGGGTAAAATCAAACTGGACAGTGGAGCATTGCCACTTTCTTCCAAGGGAATCTATCAATTTAAAATCAATTTTAGGTCCATAAAAAACAGCCTCGCCCTCCATTCTCTTAAATTTTATACTCCTCTTTTCCATAGCCTTTATTAAACTATTTTCAGCAAGTTCCCATTCTTCATCAGTACCAGCATACTTTTCCTTATTATTTAAATCTCTCACAGAGAGTTCAACCTCATAGTTCTCAAATCCAAATACATTTAGCATATATTCACATATGTCAAGCACACCATCTATTTCATCTATAACCTGCTCTGGAGTACAAAAAATATGACCATCGTCCTGTGTAAATCCTCTGACCCTTAACATACCGTGAAGTGTCCCACTTCTCTCATATCTGTAAACAGTCCCAAGTTCAGCAAATCTTATGGGAAGTTCCCTATAACTGTGTAAATGAGATTTATATATCAAAATATGCCCGGGACAATTCATTGGCTTTACAACATATTCCTCTTCATCTATCTTCAAAGTATACATATTTTCCTTATAATAGGAATAGTGTCCAGACCTTTCCCATAGAGTATGTTTTGCAATGTGGGGAATGTTTACAAGCTGATACCCTCTTTTTAGGTGCTCTTCTTTCCAGAAGGTCTCAATGATATTCCTGATGAAACTCCCTTTAGGATGCCAGTAAACAAATCCAGCCCCAGCCTCTTCGTGAAAGCTAAAAAGGTCCAGTTCCTTTCCAAGTCTTCTATGATCTCTTTTTTTTGCTTCTTCTAAAAATTTTAAATGGCTTTCAAGGTCTTCTTTCTTAAAAAACACAGTGCCATAAATTCTCTGAAGTTGCTCCCTTTTCTCATCCCCCTTCCAATATGAACCAGCAATTGAAAGTAACTTAAAATGCTTAATTGGCTTTGTTGACCTTAAATGAGGTCCAATGCAAAAATCTATAAATTTCCCAAGTTTAAAACAGGATAGTTTCTCTTCCTTCCTATCCTCAATCAATTCACACTTTAATTCTTCCCCCATATCTTTAAAAAGTGAAAGTGCTTTATCGTAGTCAATTATTTCAGGTTCAAATTTCAAATTAGATTTGGCAAGTGTTTTCATTTTCTTCTCAATTTTCTCAAGGTCCTCAGGTGTAAATTTATGGTCAATTTGAAAATCGTAGTAAAATCCATTATCAATTGCAGGTCCAACCCCAAGGTGTGTACCTGGAAAAAGTTCCTGTACTGCTAAAGCCATTAAATGAGCAGTACTGTGCCTTAAAATTTCAAGGGCATCTTCTGAATCTTTCTCAATTTTTTTAATTTCACCTTCTCTTGTAATAATTTCTAACATTTTACCTCTCCAAATAAAAAAAATGGTAGGTGCGAGCGGACTTGAACCGCTGACCTCTTCCGCGTCAAGGAAGTGCTCTCCCTGCTGAGCTACGCACCTACTTTAACTATAGTAAATAGCAAAGATACCTTTATTTGTCAAGTGAAAAGGAAAAGGCAAATATCGGTGTATATTAAGAAAGTGTCAGGCACAATTTAAATTTTTGTAAAAATTGATGTTTATAAACAAATATGATAAATTTTCATTTAAATATTCTTTAAAATAACTATGAAAAGCTTCTTTAAAAAAAATCAAGATGTAATTATTTCAATTTTTTTATTTTTATTAATTTCCCTAACACTCATAAAAATTTCTATTAATTTTTGTGATGGACACCTAACTTATGCTTTGGATGATCCCTATATCCATATGGCAATGGCAAAGAACTTTGTAAAGCATGGGGTGTGGGGAATAACAAAATATGGATTTACCTCATCATCTTCATCTCCCCTCTGGACACTGCTCCTTTCAGGTACATATTTAATATTTGGTGTAAATGAATATTCACCACTTATTTTAAATATCATTTTTTCATTTTTCATAATCATTTTAATCTCAAATATTTTAAAAAAAGAAAAATTCAAAAACTCTTACATCATTCTAACCATTTTAGCCATATTTTTACTTACTCCAATTTTTTCAATACTTTTACTCGGGGAAGAGCATATCTTACAAATATTAATTGATTTACTTTTTCTATATAAATCATATGAATTTTTCTACAATCCAGAAAGGAAAACTAAAATAATTCTTATATTGGTTGCTCCATTTTTAACCACAGTGAGATTAGAGGGCCTCTTTATATTATTTGTAATTTCTTCCATATTTTTCATCAACAAAAAGAGAAAACTTGCAATTTTACTAATTATTTCCGGTATTTTACCCCTTTTAATCTATGGGATAATTTCAATACAAAATGGATGGTATTTCTTACCAAATCCAGTACTTTTAAAGGGAAATACACCAGAAATTAAGACAGTATGGGGATTTATAGCATACTCATTTACGTGGATTAAAAACCTCTTCAAATACTCTCACATCTTATTGATTTTTATTGGCATTTTGCTTTTTTTAAAACCAATTTATAAAAAGGATAAAAAATATCTGTATTTGGGGCTTACCTACATTGCCATTTTAATTTTACATTTACAATTTGCAAGGGTTGGGTGGTTATACAGATATGAAGCTTATCTAATGACAATTGGCCTACTTATAATTGTTATTTTAATAAAAGAAACAAAAAATTTCTATTCAAGAAAAATCGTAATTACCTTTTTAATTATCACAACATCTCTACTTCTTTTTAGGGGAATTCATGCAATTACAAGAACGGTAAAGGCTACCAAAAATATTCACGATCAACAGTATCAGATGGGATTGTTTTTAAAAGAATTTTACCGTGGTCATAGTGTTGCACTTAACGATATTGGAGTAGCAAACTACCTGGCAGACATAAAATGTGTTGATCTTTGTGGCCTTGCCAACTTAGATGTTTTTAAAATAATTAAAAAGGGGGAATATAACACGTATAAAATCGGTGAAATTACTTTAAAGAACAAAGTTGAAATTTCAGTTGCCTTTAAAAATTGGTTTAATGGCGAGTTTCCAGAAAATTGGATAGAAGTTGGGACATGGAAAATAAAGAATAATGTTATATGTTATGATGATACTATTCACTTTTTTGGGATAAATAAGAAAAATGCTTTAAAACTACTTGAAAATTTAAGAAAGTTTTCATCAAAACTCCCCGAGGACATAACTCAAAGGGGGCTCTATCTAAAATGAAGAAAAGGGCACAGGCAAAAAGCCTGTGCCAGAATATTAAAGCTCATCTGCATGCTTTGCCAGATATTCAGCCACGCCATCTGGAGTTGGCTTCATTCCTGGTTTTCCAGGTTTCCAGTTTGCAGGACACGCCTCACCGTGTTCATCAACAAACTGTATTGCATCAAGGGTCCTTAAAATCTCATCAATATTTCTTCCAAAATCCAAAAAATTAACTGTGGCGTGTTTTACAATTTTATCCTTTCCAATTATGAAAAGGCCCCTGAGGGCAACATTTTCACCAAATAGTACGTCATAGGTTCTTGAAATGTCTTTTGAAAGATCTGAAATCATTGGAAATTGAATATTTCCAATTCCACCCTTTTCAACAGGTGTATTCTTCCATGCAAGGTGTGTAAAATGAGAGTCAACTGAAACTGAAATTACCTCAGCATTTCTCTTTTTAAACTCCTCCAACTTGTGGTCAAAGGCAATAATCTCTGTGGGACACACAAAGGTAAAGTCAAGTGGGTAGAAAAACAAAACTATATACTTTCCCTCATAGTCACCAAGTGAAATTTCTTTAAAAGTGTTATCTGGCATAACAGCCATGCCCTTAAAATCAGGGGCTTCTTTTCCTACTAAACTCATCTAAAAACTCCTTAAAAAAATGTAAAATTAATAATATCAAAAAATAATTTTTTTAAAACCCATAGTTTGTACAATCCACACAAACAGGCTTGCCATCCTCCATTTTCGCATAATTTTCAGCAACTAAATGACCACAAACAGAACACTCGACTACGTTAAAGCAGGGTTTTTTCTTATCCATTTTAAAATCAAAGGGCCCTTCAATTTCAACAATATCTTCAAGTTTAAGTGAAAATGGCCTTTTAAATCCAGGTTCAGCAATTTCTGGTGGTATATCAGTGGGATTTACTCCCTTTTTTCTGTAATCTGTGATAAATGGAGCTGAAAAAGCCTTTTTAAGTATTTCATTTTTTAAAGTTACCTTGACAGCTTTTTCCATTTTTTTATCCACAAGCAAAAAGGTCCATTTACCTTTTGGCTCCTTTTTCATCACACCTTTACCAAAGGTACATCCCGTGGCAAATTGAATCCCATCTGCGAAACATCCAGCTAAATGGCCATTTCCAATATAAAGTATAACCATTTTATCCATATTTCGCTCTCTTTTAGCTCCAAGAGCTTTAAGTGCAGCAATCCCCGCCACATAACCCATGGGCATTCCTCCGCACATATGTCCATGAATGTTAAGGGCTGAATACAAAAATTCCCTCTCCTCATCACTTAAACCTTCAATAGAGTTTACAACTTCACGATGTTTGTCAAACATAACTACCTCCTAATTTGTTTAAATTTATTTTGCAAGTAAAACATCCTTTACAATTAATATAAGTGCAATTAAAAGCAAAACAACTGCAAAAATCCTTTTAACAGCCTTTCCCTTAAGTTTTGTTGCCATAAAATTTGAACCAATCTGGCTACCTAAAAAAACAGCAAGTACGCATTCCCCCCAGAGAACCCAGTCAGGCTTTGCAGCAATTGCAATGTGGGACAAAAAACTTGAAGTGCCTGAGAAGGTTACAGCAAGCGCCGATGTTGCAGCTGCTGATTTTGCCTCAATTCCAGCCATGTACAAAAGTGGCACAACAAAGGATCCGCCACCTCTACCAATTAGTCCCGCCAAAAATCCAAGTCCACTTCCACCAAGTAATCCTAAAAATGTTCTATTTTTATTTGTCATAGGTCTTTTTGGCTGCCAACCTATCCACATTAGCGTTCCAGAGATAGCAGTAAATAGCGCAAACACAACTATTAACCATTTTGAAGGAACAATTTTTGAAAAATAAGTTCCTATAGGTGCAAAAACCAACATTGTAATCCCAAAAAGGAGACCAATTCTAAAATCCATAAGTTTTTTTCTGGCATAGGTAAACGTGGCAGAAGAACTGTTAACAACACTTAAAAGTATACCAAGTGGAATTGCCTGTGTTTTAAAATCAAGTCCAGACCAGAAAAGTACTGGGATGTAAATCTGTGCCCCACCCATACCAAGCATAGAAAAAAGAAATGCTATAAAAAAGAAAATAACAGGTATCCACCACATAATCTAATCCTTAAAGTCAATCGAGCATTTATTTTTATCAATTCTTTTTGTCTTTTCAACAAGTTTTTTATAGTCACTTTTATCTTTAACTTCTTTCAAAATAAGTTCTAAAATTTCCCTTATAAATTTATTTTCAGATAATCTGTAAAAAATCCACTTACCTTCCCTTTTTTTATCCACAATGTTTACACTTAGTAAAATTTTTAAATGGCTTGAAATTGTTGAAAAGCAAACTGGTAAGATATCCACAATTTCACACACACACATCTCCCTTTCTTTTAGCATCAGTGCAATTGCAAGCCTGTTTGGCTCCCCAAGGGCCTTTAAAACATTTGAATAGAACTCAAGATCATTCATAAATCACTTCTCCATAAATTTTCTTTTTAAAAAATAGGGCAAGGTCAACAAGTAGTATCATAACAGGTACTTCCACCAATGGACCAATAACAGAAGCAAAAGCCTCTCCAGAGTTAATCCCAAAAATTGACACGGAAACTGCAATGGCAAGTTCAAAGTTGTTCGATGCAGCAGTAAAACTTAAAGTGGTATTCTGAGGGTAATTTGCCCCTGCTCTCCTTCCCATATAAAAAGAAACCAGAAACATAATTACAAAGTAAAACAGCAAAGGTATAACGACCTTTACTACGTCTAAAGGAATTGAAACAATCAACTTTCCCTTTAGGCTAAACATAACAACAATTGTAAAAAGTAATGCTATCAATGTGATAGGGGAAATTTTTGGGACAACGGTTTTATGGTATTTTTCCTTCCCCATTTTTTTAACACCAACATATCTTGTTAATGCTCCCAAAATAAATGGAACACCCAAATATATAAAAACACTCTTTGCAATCTGTGCCATGGTAATATTTACTTCAACTCCCTTAAGTCCTAAAAATCTTGGTAAAATAAGCAAAAATACATAGGCATATACGGAATAGAAAATAACCTGAAATATTGAATTAAATGCAACTAAACCTGCAGCATATTCAGTATCCCCTTTTGCAAGCTCATTCCATACAATAACCATAGCAATACATCTTGCAAGTCCAATTAAAATTAATCCGCTCATATATGCGGGATAGTTTCTTAAAAAGATAACAGCCAGTAAAAACATTAAAATCGGTCCCACAATCCAATTTTGAATCAAACTCAAAGTCAAAACCTTTCTATTTTTAAAAACGTCTGGCATCTCCTCATACTTCACCTTAGCAAACGGGGGATACATCATTAAAATTAAACCTATGGCTATTGGAATGTTTGTTGTACCAACAGAAAAACTACTTATAAAATCTTTAAAAGAGGGAATGTAATATCCCAACAAAACCCCTAAAATCATTGCAGAAAAAATCCACAGGGTAAGATATCTATCGAAAAATGACAATCTTTTTACAACGTTTTCTTTCATAATTTTTTCTCAACAATATTTCTCAATTCATTTCTAATAAAATCCTTTATTAAATCCCTTATCCTTCTAAATTCCTTTAAAATCTCCTCTTCACTTCCTTTTACTTTAGCTGGATCTTTAAAACCCCTGTGTAAAAGAGTTGTTTTTTTAAGGTATAAGGGGCAATTTTCATAGGCATCACCGCAGAGGGTAACTACAAAGTCAAAATTAATTTCCCCAAGTTCATCAAGGGTTTTAGAAAAGTGACCGCTCATATTTACACCATCTTCTTCCATAACTTTTAGCATATGGGGATTTAGTCCATGTTTTTCAGTTCCAGCAGAATACACATCAACTAAATCCTTTAAATAAATTTTCCCATAACCTTCAGCCATCTGACTCCTGCATGAATTTCCTGTACATAAAAAAAGCAACTTTTTCCCCATAACATTTTTATATTTATCAAAATGTAAAAATGATGTCAAGTTTTTTTATTTTATATATAAATTTTTATCTTAACTACTCACCCTTAATCTTGACAAAAATTTTTTATTCTGTTAACTTTGCTATTAAAAATTTGAAAAAATATTAAAAATCTGGAGGCAGAAAGTGGAGGAAAAAAACCTAAAACATACACCATTAACAGAAGTACATCAAAAATTAAATGCAAGAATGGTGCCATTTGCTGGTTATCTAATGCCGGTTCAATATGAATCAGCACTTTTAGAACACCTCGCTGTAAGAAATAGCGTTGGAATATTTGACGTATCCCATATGGGTGAAGTTTTTATTGAAGGTGAGGATGCACTTTCCTTTGTTCAAAAATTAACGTGCAACAACGCTAAGAAATTAAAGGAAACTCAAATCCAATACTCAGCACTTACATACCCAAATGGAACCTTCGTGGACGACTTACTTGTATATAAATTTAATGATAAAAAGTTTATGCTATGCGTAAACGCTGCAAACAGAGAAAAGGATTACAAATGGATTCTCTCCCATAAAGAGGGAAATGTTGAGGTTTTTGATAGAAGTGATAGCTACACACAGATTGCAATCCAGGGACCAAAAGCACTTGAAACCCTTCAACCACTTGTGGATGTAAATCTCTCTGAAATAAAATACTACTGGTTTAAACCTGGAAAAGTGCTTGGTACAGATGCAATAATTTCAAGAACAGGTTATACAGGAGAAGATGGCTTTGAGATTTACTTCTCACCAGAAAAGGCTCCTGAAGTGTGGAATGCACTTCTTGAAGAGGGAAAAAAATTTGACATAAAACCCTGTGGGCTTGCAGCAAGAAATACCCTTAGACTTGAGGCAAAGATGGCTCTATATGGGAATGACATTGACGACAAACACACAGTTTTGGAGGCAGACCTTGGATGGATCTGTAAGCTCAAAAAGGGAGATTTTATAGGAAGGGATGTGCTACTTAAACAAAAGGAAGAGGGAATTAAGATTAAACTTGTTGGGTTTGAGGTAAAATCAAAGGTTCCTGCAAGGGACCATTACCCTGTTTACATTGATGGAAAAGAGGTCTCATATGTTACAAGTGGAAGTTTTGCCCCATATCTTAAGAAAAATATTGGGCTTACCTACCTTCCAATTGAAAAAAGTGAAATTGGGACTGAATTTCAGATAAAGGTGAGAAATAAATTTTTAGAAGCAACTGTGGTGGAAACACCATTTTACAAAAGAGAAAAAAAATAAAAAATGGAGGTATATATATGTTTCCAAAAGATTTACTCTATACCAAAAGTCATGAATGGGTAAAAATTGAAGGAGATGATGTAACTGTAGGGATCACATCCCACGCACAGGAAGAGCTTGGAGATATAGTCTATGTTGACTATTCAAATATTTACGAAGATGGTGAATTTACAGTTGAAGAAATTAAAAAGGGAGATGCCTTCTGCTCAATTGAATCTGTAAAGGCTGTTTCAGATGTCTATGCACCAATTACAATTAAACCTACAGAAATAAATAGTGACCTTGAAGATGCACCTGAGACAGTAAATCAGGCACCCTATGAAAATGGATGGTTACTTAAAGGAAAAATGGTAAATGAAGTTGAAAAAGGTGAACTCCTTTCGGCAGAGGAATATGAAAAATTTGTTGAAGAAGAGAAAGGTTAGTAATGAACTACATTCCAAATGATGAAAAAAGAATTAAAGAGATGCTTGATGCCATTGGTGTGTCAAGCATCGACCATCTTTTTAAACCTCTGCCAGAGGAAGTTTTATTAAAAGAATATTTAAAGATACCCAAAGGAAAATCAGACCTTGAGGTTGAAAAATATTTTTTAGATAGGGCAAAGGAAAATGAAAGGGGAATAAATTCCATATCCTTTTTAGGTGGTGGAAGTTACAACCACTATGT